>JBGSIR010000287.1:0-3160 GCA_041742415.1 Fimbriimonadaceae bacterium
GGCAGGGGCCAAGCGGGTCGCGATCACCTTTTACGACGGCCCCCGGCCCATCCGCACCCGGCGCCTGCTGGACACCCTGGATGAGCTGGGCGTGCCCGCCTGCTTCTTTTTGGTGGGCAGCATGGTGGAGAAGAATCCGGCCGAAGCGGCGGAGATTGCCCGACGAGGCTATGACCTGGGCGGCCACACCTACAGCCACGCCACGATGACCAAGCTGACCCCCGCCATGGCCCTGGCCGAATACCGCGCCGGCGCCCAGGCCATCCGGCAGGCCACGGGCCAGCGGCCCCTCTTTGTCCGCCCGCCGGGGGGCATGGTGAACGAGGCCGTGAAGGACGCCGCCGAGGGCTGCCCCACGGTGCTTTGGACCTGCGCGCCCAAGGACTATCAGCTCCCGGGCCGCGAGCTGCTGATCAAGCGAATGCTGGACGGCCTGGAGCCGGGCGCCATCTACCTGCTGCACGATGGCGTGGAGGAGATGATCGACGCTCTGCCGGAATTTGTGCGGAGGGCCCGGGCGAAAGGCTGGGAGTTTGCATCTCTTCGCGACTGGGCCCCGTCTCCGGCTTCGGGCCCACCTTTGGGCGCCTCATAACGGTATCTTGCCTGCGTCGGCCTGTCTTTGGCCGAAGCTGGTCTCATCATGTCTTCCGTCGGCTCCGTCGTTCAGGTCACTGGCCCCGTTGTGGACTGCCGCTTTCCCAGCGGCAGTCTTCCCGAAATTTACAACGCCCTTTCCATCCGGAATGAGGAGCGCAATGTGGACATCACCATTGAGGTTGCTCAGCACTTGGGCGACGACATGGTGCGCTGCGTCGCGCTGAGCTCGACCGATGGACTCGTGCGCGGCATGGACGCCGTGGACACCGGCTCCAGCATCCGCGTTCCGGTGGGCGAAGAGACCCTCGGCCGCATCTTCAACCTGCTGGGCAAGCCGCTGGACGACGGTCCTGAGATGACGATGGAGAAGACCTACGCCATCCACCGCGCCCCGCCGGAATTCACGCAGCAGAGCGTGAAGGTTGAGCTTCTGCAGACCGGCCTCAAGGTTGTCGACCTGCTGATTCCCTTCAACAAGGGCGGCAAAATTGGCCTCTTCGGCGGCGCCGGGCTGGGCAAGACGGTTCTCATTCAGGAGCTCATCCGCAACATCGCGGTCGAAGCTTCGGGCGTGTCGGTCTTCGCCGGAGTCGGCGAGCGCACCCGCGAGGGCAACGACCTTTGGCGGGAAATGAAGGAGACCACCTTCAAGGATGTCGACGGCACCGAAAAGCGCGTTATCGACAAGACCGCCCTGGTCTTTGGCCAGATGAACGAGCCGCCGGGAGCCCGCCTTCGCGTGGCCCTGAGCGCCCTGGCCATGGCCGAATACTTCCGCGACGAAGTGGGCACCGACGTCCTCGTCTTTGTCGACAACATCTTCCGCTTCGTGCAGGCCGGCTCTGAGGTCTCGGCGCTGCTGGGACGCATGCCCAGCGCCGTCGGCTACCAGCCGACCCTCGCCACCGAGATGGGCCTCCTCCAGGAGCGCATCACCTCGACCACCACCGGTTCGATCACCTCGGTGCAGGCCGTCTACGTTCCCGCTGACGACCCCACCGACCCCGCGCCGGCCACCACCTTCAGCCACCTCGACGCCTATGTCTATCTGGACCGCTCGATCGCCTCGAAGGGCCTCTACCCCGCCGTGGACCCCCTGGCTTCGACCTCGAAGAACCTCGACCCGCGCATCGTGGGCGAAGAGCACTACATGGTCGCCCGCCAGGTGCAGCAGATTCTGCAGCGCTACCGCGAGCTCCAGGACATCATCGCCATTCTCGGCATCGACGAGCTGAGCGACGAGGACAAAATGTCGGTGGCCCGCGCCCGAAAGATCGAGCGCTTCATGAGCCAGCCGAACTTCGTCGCCGAGCAGTTCACCGGCAACCCGGGCCGCTATGTGACCATCGCCGACACGGTGGAAGCCTTCGGCAAGCTGGTCAACGGCGAGCTGGACGACATCCCCGAGCAGGCGTTCCTCTACTGCGGCGGCCTGGACGACGTCTACGCCAAGGCCGAGAAGCTCAAGTCGGCTGTCTAAGCCACCTGGAGTGCCAGCTGAAAGGGGGGCCGCGCAAGCGGCCCCCCTTTTTTTGTGAACAGCATGGGCAGCGGTCGAAAGCCCAGAAGGCTGGGCAGCCATGGGCAGGGTCTGTCATAATGCCTTCTGCCCATGGCCACCTTCAGCCTGAGTGTTGTCACCCCCGAGAAGACCCTCTTTGAGGGCGAATTTTCATCGGTGGTTGTGCCCGGCCATTCTGGCTATCTGGGCGTGATGGCCAACCACGCGCCGCAGATTTCTGCGGTCTCCACCGGAGTGATGGAGGCGACTGACGCCAACGGCCAGCGCCGGCACGTCGTGGTGAGCGGCGGCTTTATGGAGGTCAGCGAGAACCGCATGATCGTCTTGGCCGAAGAGGGTGTTATGGCTTCCGACATCGACATCAAAGAAGCTGAAGCCCAGCTCGAAATGGCCCGCCGGGCCCTGCGCGGCGAGAGCAGCGACATGACCGCCGAGCAGGCCACCAAGGCCCTTTCGGTGGCCATGAACCGAATTCAGGCCGCCAAGAAGGGCTAATCCTCAAAGGTCAGCACGATCTTTCCGGCCTCGCCGCGATCCAGGATTTCGAACGCTTTTTTGATCTCGGTGAAGTGCATCGAGTGGGTGATGATGGGCGAGACGTCCAGGCCGCGATTCACGAGCAGGTCCTGCATTTGGTCCCAGGTCTCCCAAAGGCGGCGGCCCACCACGCCCTGCATGCGCAGGCCCTTGAAGATGGCCTGATTCATGTCGAAGGCTGGGAGCTTGTCGGGGAAGACGCCCAGGAAGCTGATGCGTCCGCCAGGGCGGGTCACGTCCAGCGCCAGAGGCACGCTGGAGGGGTGGCCAGACATCTCCAGCACGCCATCGACCCCCAGCTCTTCGCGCTTGTGAATCTCAAAGGGCACATCCACACTGCGCGGGTCCCAGATTTCGTCGATGCCAAGGTGGCGGCCCAAAAGGGTGCGGTAGGGCGAGATCTCGGTGGCATAGATGCGCGCGGCGCCCAGGGTGCGGGCGACGGCCGCCGCAAAGAGGCCGATGGGGCCCAGGCCGGTGATAAGCAGCGAGCAGCCTTCG
>JBGSIR010000288.1:0-26994 GCA_041742415.1 Fimbriimonadaceae bacterium
GTGATGGGCGCCGCGATGACGCTGCCGAGCCGCTTCAATGCGTCCACGGCCCAAGATATACTGATCCCCGCATGAAATGGGCCCAAAAGCGCGAGGCGGCGGCATGACTCTGCCCCAGCACATGGTGCGGCAGACGCAAAAATCCTTGGAGGATCTTATTCGGGCCGTCGAGGCGCTGCCTGCGGAGGCCGCCAGCACATCACCCGGCGGCGCCGCCCGCAGCCCGATGGATCAGCTGAAGGAAGTGGCATTGGCGCCCGCCTGGCTTATGCCTCTCCTGCGCAACGACACCCAACCCCACGGCCATGACGAGCTGAAGGGCAGGCTGGGGCGGCTTCAGACCGGCCCCAATGCGCTGGCCGATCTGGCCGAAGAGGCACGCCGCACCACATCTGAGCTCTGCCAAGCCATTGAGGAGTTCGACGTGAGCCGACTGGACGAGGAGGTGACGATTCCGTTTGGGTTCCGAACGGTGCTCACCATGGCGGATGTCCTCACTCTCCACTACTGGAACATCGTCTATCACCTGGGTCAGGTCAACCAGATCCAGCTGATGCACGGCGACCGCGAAATGCACTGAGGGCCCTTTCGGGACCATGGTTCAGGTTCAAATCGGGCCAGAACAGGCCCTGAAACGACGATTTTCGGCTTTCTGTCCGGGACCCCTTGCGCAGGGAAAGTCCGACTGGTATAGTTTCTTCTCGCCAACGACGACGAAACAGTCGAAACGAGGCACCCCGCCCCCGGGCGAGAGCATTTTGAAAGCTGAAGAGCGAAACGAAAGCGCAGTTAGACATAAGTGTCTGAACTGAACTACAGATTAAAAAGGGCAGGCGGTGAATGCCTAGGGACAAGTTGCCGATGAAGGACGTGCAAGCGACGAAACGCTCCGGGGACCAGCACGAATGGAGTGATCCGGAGATATCCGAATGGGGAAACCCGACGGGGGTAATGCCTCGTCACCCCGAACTGAATACATAGGTTCGGAGGAGGGCACCTGGTGAACTGAAACATCTAATTAACCAGAGGAAAAGAAATCGAAGAGATTCCGCAAGTAGCGGCGAGCGAACGCGGAAGTGCCTAAACCAGTCGGCATGCCGGCTGGGGTTGTGGGGCCATCACCTCATCCCTCTCACTCAGTCTTAGGATTGAATGAGTGGTTGAGGAAAAGAAGAACTGCAAGGTTTAAGAGAACAGCATTGGAACGTGCGGCCAGAGCGGGTGACAGCCCCGTATCTTAAAGACCAACCAGCTTCAGATGGTACCCGAGTAGCGCGGAGCACGAGGAATTCCGCGTGAATCTGCCCGGACCACCGGGTAAGGCTAAATACATCTTGTCACCGATAGTGCATCCAGTACCGTGAGGGAAAGGTGAAAAGAACCCCGGGAGGGGAGTGAAATAGAACCTGAAACCGCACTGCCTACAACCAGTCGAAGCGCTATGGCGGGAGCAATCTTGTCAAGCGTAACGGCGTGCCTTTTGCAAAATGAGTCTGCGAGTTGTCGTTGTCGGCAAGGTTAAGCGGTTCAGCCGCGAAGCCGGAGGGAAACCGAGTCTGAATAGGGCGACAAGTCGGCAATGGCAGACCCGAAACTGTGTGATCTAGCCATGGCCAGGTTGAAGTGAGGGTAACACCTCATGGAGGACCGAACCCATTGATGTTGAAAAATCTCGGGAAGAGTTGTGGTTAGTCCGGTGAAATGCCAATCGAACACAGAGATAGCTGGTTCTCCCCGAAATGCATTTAGGTGCAGCGTATTGCGTTTTCTCGTGGGGGTAGAGCACTGAATGGGCTAGGGGGCTTACCCGCTTACCGAACCCAATCAAACTCCGAATACCACGAGTTCAGCAATGCAGTGAGACTGCGAGGGATAAGCCCCGTGGTCAAAAGGGAAACAGCCCAGACCGACAGCTAAGGGCCCTAATCCGCCGCTCAGTGTGAAACGATGTGAATTCGCATAGACAGCCAGGAGGTTGGCTTGGAAGCAGCCATCCTTTAAAAAGTGCGTAATAGCTTACTGGCCGAATGTGGATTTGCGCGGAAAATGTAAGGGGGCTTAAGCGGCGACCCGAAGCTTCGGACCCATATGGGTGGTAGGGGAGCGTTGCGCGTGCAGTGAAGCTACAGCGGAAGCAGTGGTGGAGCGCGTGCAAGTGAGAATGCAGACATAAGTAGCGATTACTGGGGTGAGAATCCCCAGCGCCGAAAGCCTAAGGGTTCTCCGTCTATGCTCGTCAGACGGAGGTTAGGCGGACCTAAGCCGAGGCCAGAAGGCGTAGGCGATGGACAGCAGGTCAAAATTCCTGCCCCGGCAACACTGCGAAAGATGACGCTTCTATGCAGGTCAATAGGTTATTGGATTCCGAGCGGATCTCGAAAGAGTGAAGCGCATGACTGAATTAGGGGCCGCGAAAATCTCTGGAGCACCAGGTGTTGTCGACCGTACTGTAAACCGACACAGGTAGGTGAGTCGAGGAGACTAAGGCGTTCGGAAGAACTCTCGTTAAGGAACTAGGCAAAAGGGCCCCGTAACTTAGGAATAAGGGGCGCTCTCGAAAGGGAGCCGCAGCAAAGCAGCCCAGGCGACTGTTTACCAAAAACACAGGTCTCTGCTAAGGTGAAAACCGAAGTATAGGGGCTGACACCTGCCCAATGCTAGTAAATTAATCGGAGATGTCAGCGCAAGCGAAGCATTGAAGTGAAGTTCTAGTGAATGGCGGCCGTAACTCTAACGGTCCTAAGGTAGCGAAATTCCTTGTCGGCTAAATACCGACCCGCATGAAAGGTGTAACGACTTGGGCACTGTCTCAACGAGAAATCCGGTGAAATTGTAGTGTCAGTGAAGATGCTGACTGCGCGCAGTAGGACGAAAAGACCCCGTGGAGCTTTACTACACCTTCGGATTGCCGTTTGGATGTAGATGTAGAGAATAGGTGGGAGCTTCGGCGACAAGTGGAATACCACCCTTTTACATCTGACCGGCTAACCTGCGCCTTGAATCAGGCGTGGAGACAGTCCGTGGCGGGTAGTTTGACTGGGGCGGTCGCCTCCTAAAATGTAACGGAGGCGTACAAAGTTGCACTCAGCCTGGTCAGAAATCAGGCGTCGAGCATATAGGTATAAAGTGCAATTGACTGTGAGACTGACAAGTCGAGCAGGGACGAAAGTCGGTCTAAGTGACCCTCTGGTTGTGCGTGGGCACGCCAGGGTTCATCGGATAAAAGCTACCCCGGGGATAACAGGCTGATCTTGCCCGAGCGTCCACAGCGACGGCATGGTTTGGCACCTCGATGTCGGCTCGTCGCATCCTGGGGCTGCACAAGGTCCCAAGGGTTCCGGAGTTCACGGATTAAAGCGGCACGCGAGCTGGGTTCAGAACGGCGTGAGCCAGTTCGGTCTCTATCCACTGTGCGCGTAGGAAAATTGAGGAGAGTCGCCCCTAGTACGAGAGGACCGGGGTGAACTGACCTATGGTGTACCAGTTGTCCTGCCAAGGGCATACGCTGGGTAGCCAAGTCGGGAAGGGATAAGCGCTGAAAGCATCTAAGCGCCAAGCCCACTCCAAGATGAGTTTTCCCACTTCTAGGTAAGGTCCCACGAAGACGACGTGGTGATAGGCCGCAGGTGTAAGCATGGTGACATGTTCAGCTGAGCGGTACTAATTGACCGAGGATCTCTAGATAAGTAGGTTCAGCGCAATGTCGCGCTATCGTTTCGCTCTCAGCTTTCAAAGTGCATCTCTGCTTGCAGGTGAGGCACAATTCGATTTCCGCGTGACCATAGCGAGGAGGAAACACCCGTTCCCATTCCGAACACGGCAGTTAAGCTCCTCAGCGGCGGAAGTACTTGGAGGGCAACCTCCCGGGAGATAGGCACGTCGCGCGGTTAAATATTAGACCCGGCCCTTGGGCCGGGTTTTTTTATGCCCGGATCATCGCTCGATGGGAAGCAGGGCGGCCCCATAGACTCCTGCGTGATCGGCCAAAGAGGGCGGCAAGATCGGTGTTCGCAGTTCGCGAGTCGGGTTGAACACATGTTTTGACACTTCATGCGGCAGGCGATCATAAAGCACGGGCAAGTTGCTCACGCCACCGCCAAGCACGATCACATCCGGGTCAAGGAAGTTCACAACGTGGCCAAGCGCCAATCCCAGCCATTGCACAAGATGGTTTTGAATCATCCAGGTGTGCTCGCTCCGTTCTTCCATGATTTCAGGCAGGGTTTTGCTGTTGCCCGTTCGGGAGGCATAGAGCCGCTGAAGCGCCGTTCCACTGATCAGTGTTTCCAGGCACCCTCGCCTTCCGCAGTAGCAGTCATGTCCAGAGGGGTCAAAGCAGTTGTGCCCCCACTCTCCGGCCAAGCCGTGGCGCCCGCCCCAGGCTTCTCCATTGAGCACCAGGCCTCCACCGACTCCGGTGCCGACGATCACTCCGAATACGACTTTCGCTCCCTTCGCTTCACCAAAGCGAGCCTGCGACAAGGCAAAGCAGTTGGCGTCGTTGGCCATGAAAACCTTGGCCTCGAGTGCCCGCTCCAGGTCGGCATGCAGGGGGCGGCCGTTCAGGGCCGTTGTGTTGCAGTTCTTCATCAGGCCAGTCGCCGGGTCGGTCGTGCCCGGAGTGCCGATGCCGATGACTTCTGGGCGTGGCAGAGACCATTCCTGCGCAGCCCGGACAACCAAGCCACTGATCGCATCGACCAAGGCGCGGTAACCCGTTCTTGGCGTCGACATCTCCATGAATCGCTCCGGATTCGGCTGGTCTGGGCTGTCCATCGCCGTGATGCCAATCTTTGTTCCGCCGAGGTCAATTCCCCAATGCATAGGCGCGCAGGCTACCTGGGCCTATGCCCCTGCGGCCTTTCCAGTCCGAGTAGATTCCGGGAGCGATGTCATTGCAAGTTGGAGCTCCCGCGCCAGATTTCACTCTCAAGACCCTGACCAGTGAGGGGCTGCAGGACGTCAGCCTTTCTGAGGCGCAGGGCAAGGAGCACACCGTCCTCCTCTTCTTTCCCGCCGCCTTCACCGGAGTCTGCACCCAGCAGCTTTGCGACGCCTCGGGCGGTATTCAGGCTTATAAGTCAATGAATGCCCGCGTGCTCGGCATCAGCGCCGACACCCCGTTCGCTCAGGCCGCCTGGGCCGAAAAGGAGTCGATCTCCATTCCTCTGCTCAGCGACTACCAAAAGGAGGTCATCGACGCCTACGGAGTGACTCTGGACGATCTGGCCGGCCTCGGCAAAGGAAGCAAGCGCGCCGCCGTTGTGGTTGACAAGGAAGGCGTGGTCCGCCACATCGAGATCACGGCCCCCACGGATATGCCCTCGGTGGAAGCCGTCCACGCCGCCTTGGCTCAGCTTCAGTAAGCCTGCCTTAGGGCAGTGGTCCCGCTGGACCGCTGCCCCATTCAATTCCTTCGTGCATACTCCTAAGGCTTGGGTCGTTAGCTCAGTTGGTAGAGCAGCTGACTCTTAATCAGCGGGTCCAGGGTTCGAGTCCCTGACGGCCCACCAAGCATCTGAACCTGATATGGTTTAGGCCGCCAATTGTGAGAATGGGGAGGGCGGGGCTTAGGAGAGGGACGGGCTCATAAGGTGGTCTACTTCGCCCCGGAGAGGGCAGGAAGATTGGGCGCCGTGGCGGGTTACGCTGATGGCCGAGGCTGCCGAAGCGAACCGCAGGCACATTTCAAAGTCCTGACCTTCCGCAAGGGCCGTCGCAAACGCTCCGCAAAAGACGTCTCCCGCGGCAACCGTATCCACTGCTTCGACCACGTGAGCAGGGATCCGCATTTTCAGGCCCCCGTCGGCATACCAGGCGAGTCCCTGAGAGCCGAGCGTGACCACAACGTTCTGTGCCCCCAGTTCAAGGAGCCGTTGGGCGGCAAGCGCTTCATCTTGGATCCCGGTCATGCGGCTGATCTCGGTTTCGTTTGGGATGATGGCGAAGCAGCGGCGAATAATGTCGGCGGGCACGTCAGTCGCCGGCGCAGGGTTCAGGATGAAGACAGGAGCCGCCCCCGCGGAGGCCTCAACGGGCTCCATTCGGGTTTCACATTGAGCCAGCACAATCTGTGGGGCATGCCTTGCGGCCGCGCGCCTCACGTCGTCCGCACTCAATTCAAGATTGGCTCCCAGTGCGACGACGATTTGATTTGCACCGTCCTCCTCAACGAGGATTCCGGCCGTTCCAGAAGGAGCGCCTGAAGACCTGACATCTGCGACATCAACCCCGGCTGAGGCAACTGCTTCCCGCATTTGTGCGCCAAACATGTCGTCGCCAACGCAGGCGCAGAGGGCCACATCGGCCCCAAGACGGCCGGCGGCCACGGCTTGATTTGCCCCCTTGCCGCCGGTGTAGGTTGCGAAGGCTCCGCCCGCGACTGTCTCGCCGCGCAAGGGCAGACGCGGGCAACGCCACACAAAATCGAGGTTGGAGGAACCGACAACGAGAATCTTCGACATAGCTGACTCGGGCTTCCAGGCAATTTCACCAAACGGGATCGGGGATGTTGATTTTCGCCGAAAGCAGTGCTATAATACTAGACCAAACGGTTGGTCAGATATGAGCGTTCGAGGAAAAGCCCAGGGGAAAAAGCCGACATTGAAGGATGTCGGCGAGCTGGCGTCTGTCAGCCCCTACACGGTCTCGGTCGTTCTGAATGGCGCGAAGTCAAACACGCGGGTGAGCGAAGCCACCCGAGAGCGAATTCAAGCGGCCGCTCTGGAGCTGGGGTATCAGGCAAACCGATTGGCCCGCGCGCTTGGCCAGCAGTCGACAAACATCATCGGCCTCTACTTTGGCTATGGCCAGCTTGAGCCGCATGACCCCTTTCACGCTGAGGTTCTCACCGGACTGCAAAGGGGCTGCCAGGCGCGCGACAAAGACCTGATGATTCACTATTCCTTCCATCGCTTCGGCGTGGATGAGATTTTCGCCGAGCTGGCGGGAGGCACAATTGACGGCCTCGTGATGCTGGCCGCGCCCAACGACCCGTTGGTGGCCAAGCTCAAGGGTTCGCGCTTGCCGGTGGTCGCCATGACTGACCGCATTCCGGGGATTCCTTCCATTCTTGCGGACGACGAAAACGGTTCGCGGGCTATTGCCGAACACCTTCATGCTCGGGGGCACAGAACTGTCCTCTACCGTCTCTGCCCCGGACCCTCCGACTCAGCCGAGCGCCGACATCGCGCCTTTGCCGAGCGGGCCCAGGAGCTGGGAATGAAGATCATTGAAGGGAGGACGGCAGATTGGAAAGGCCGCCTCTCTGTCATGGAGGAGGCGATCGTCGCCGCCCGGCATGAAAATGGGGCCACTGCGGTGGTCTGCTGGGGCGACCCCAGCGCACATTCTTTCCTGGCCTACCTCAAGTCCAAGGGCCTGCGGGCGCCGCGTGATTTTGCAGTGGCAGGCTTCAACGGAATTGAAGCTCCTGTCGAAGTCGCCCAGGAATTAACCACTGTCCGCGCTTATTGGTCGAAGGTGGCCGAAGGCGCGGTCCATCTGCTCGCCAACTGTCTGGAAGGCAACGAAGAGGTTCCTGATCTCACCGTTCTTCCGGTTGAACTGTCCCTAGGAGACACCTCCTAGATGCCCCTGCGCTTGTATTGCCAAGCCCAGACAATACGCTCATGAAAAATCAACGACGATTAGCCTTTACGCTGATTGAATTGCTCGTGGTCATTGCCATCATCGCGATTCTGGCCGCCATCCTCTTCCCCGTCTTTGCCCAGGCCAAGGCTGCGGCGAAAACGACGGCAACTCTCAGCAACCTCAAGCAGGTCACGCTTTCCGGCTTGATCTACTCCAACGACTACGATGACACCTGCCATCTCTGGCAGGACCCCAGCGTGTCTCCGTCGGCCGGCTACTACCGAGTCCTGGAGCCTTACGTGAAGAACAGGCAGATCGTGTTCGATGCTTCGCGCGGCGTTCCGGTCGACACAACCAGCTCAACGAACTGGGCATGGTCTCAGTTCGTCTCGATCTCAGCCAACCGAAATGGGTGGCTGGCCTACGAGCAGTTCACACCGCCCTTCGGCTTTGGCGCCCGCGTCTATCGCAACACCAGCAGCCAAGAGAACATCTCAGAGCGAGCGGCCTACGCAATCACTTCACGAACGACGAACGCAGACAACGCGGCTACCGGCTACAACTTCTTTACCGATGAAGCAGCCTGTGCCGTTGTGACTGATCCCACGACTGTTGCCAACACTCGCCTGAATCGAGTCTGGCGCGCGGCTGGCTTCCACACGAAGAGAATCGTCACTGGCTTCGGTGATGGCCGTGCAGGCGCAGTCCCTTTCACTCGAGTCGGTACGGAATTCCAAACCGTGACGCTGGCCGAAGAGTGCGCGGGCTACAACGGCTCCAACACTACGTTTATCCCGATCGACAAAGCTGATGGCGGCGGAATGGACAAGAAGTACTGGGGTTGGTGGAACGACCCGTCTCGATGAGATGAACAAGAAAGAGATCAACCCGACGATTGCGATCACTGTCATTGTGGCCATCGTGGTCATCGGTGTTGGCGCGTTCTGGTTCGCCACGAACCCCAGCCCGGGCAAGGTCGATCTTTCGACCAAGACTCAGGCTGACCTCGAGGATTTGGATCCGCCCAAGCCGGGGCAGCCTGGCTATCGCGAGCGGCTGACAGATCCGCCCAAATAGGCGCCGGCACTCCGGCGCTGACTTTTCCCCCGGCCGACCTCGGTCGGCCGGGGGAAGACCTCTTCCGATCAGCAATCTCATGCCCGAAGGCCAACCTGTCGATTCGCCCGCAGCCGGACTGCGACAAGTGCTGGCCGTGCTGCGCCGACTCTGGCCATTTGTCCGCCCTTATCGCGGCAAGTTTTTCCTTGGCCTTGGCCTTATCCTTGTGGCAGTTCCATTGGGGCAGTTCGCGGTCTTTCTAACCCGTGATGTCACCAATAACGCCCTGGTCGCAACCAGCCTGACCGCGGAGGAGCGATGGTCGATTGTGCTGCAGATTGTGGGCCTGCAGGCAATCTTTTGGCTTTCAAGTGCATTGCTCGGCATGTGGCGAGAAGTCTTGGAGTGGTATGTCTCCATGCGCGCAACATTTGATCTGCGCTGTCGATATTATCGCCACCTAATGCGCCTTCCCATGTCGGTGCTTTCCAAGTACACGCCGGGCGAGATTCTGTTTCGATCGACAAGCGATATGGTATCGCTGTTCACCGTCGGCAACAAAGTGGAGACCGCCACACCCGCCGGGCAAATACCTCCAGATAACAAAGAAGTTCGGACGACGTTCCACTATTCGAACGACGTTGACCCCTATGACCCTGGCATGATGGGCATGATCGCCCGGTCGCTGCCTCTGTTTATAGAGACAATTTATGCGCTGGCATGGGGCGTGGCACTTTTGTGCCTGATTGACCCCTTACTGGGATTGGCCCTCGCAATCTACATTGTTCCATTTACGATCTTTTCGACTCAGGCCTTCAATAGGGTCCGAGTCAGTGCCGCGGACTTTCGGGCTGCACAGCAAGTTGAGTCCGGCGTGCTCAGGGATTCGATAGCTGGCCTAAGGATTGTCAAATCCCTTGGGCGGACCGCGTGGCAGCGGAAACGCCACTTTGCCGCGGCAAGCCAATCTCGCCGCAATGGCGTAAAGATGGTCTTCGAGCTGGCTCGGGCCCAGCAGTTCATTCAACAGGGCATGCGTTGGGTGTTTACGGCGATCATCTATATCTATCAGGCCCGACGAATCGTCGAGGGGGATGCGTCGATCGCGGACTGGGTCGCGACTGCACTCCTTATTGAAGCTGCCCAGATGCCGCTTCAGAATTTTGTTCAACTCATACAGCTCCTGAGAATGCAGACGGTTCCTGCTCAGCGCATCCTAGAAATTCTAGACACGGAGCCAACTCTCGTTGATAAGGACAGTGCCGTGGTTCAACCGCCCCTCAAGGGTGAAATCGAATTCAGTGATGTGCATTTGACCTACTCCGGCGACCGGCCGGCTTTGAATGGCATCAACTTTAAGATTCAACCTGGCGAGTATGTGGGCTTGGTCGGAGCCAGTGGAGCTGGAAAAAGCTCAATTGTTGCGCTGCTGCTTCGTCTCTATGCACCCGATTCAGGCCTGGTCAAGGTGGACGGGATTGATGTCCAAGACGTTCAGATCCAGACCCTTCTTGACCAAACGGCTACAGTCCCACAATCGACGCAGCTTTACACTGGAACAATCGCCGAGAACATTCGGTTTGGCAATCCATGGGTTGACGACGAGACATTTGACTGGGCTGTGCAAGCCTCCGGCGTCAGCGAATTTTTGACCCGAAGGGAACACGGCCTGGAGAGTGAGGTGGGAGAAGGGAGCTTCCTGTCGGGGGGCGAGTGCCAAAGAATCGGTATTGCGCGGGCCCTTGTTCGACGCCCTAAGCTCCTACTCCTGGACGAAGCCACTGCCAGTCTCGACCCGAAAAGCGAAGAGGCAGTTCTTCAGGCATTAGAGAAGGTTCGGCATGGCATGACGGTGATTTCCATTGCTCACCGACTCAAAGCAGTAGCCTCTTGTGACCGTGTTATCGTTCTGGAACAGGGAGTGGTCGTAGCAAATGGAAGGCACGAAGACTTGATCAGTCGACCTGGCCCCTATCGTGACCTTTGGCACATTCAGAACGAATCCTCTGGCTCGGAGGCGCCCCTTGACTGAACAAGAATCACTGGATGCTGGATTCGGATTCCGGCAGAATTCTTGGAAGGCATTTCTCTTTACTCTTCCGTTCTTGAAGCCGTATTTGCCCCGCGTGATTGCGATCTGCTTCATTGATCTTGCCATCATGATGGTCAACCTAGTCATCCCTTGGCTGGGTAAGTTCATCATCGATGATGGATTTGCTCAGCGGGATTGGACATTGGTGCTGCAGCTCGCCGTCACCGTGATTGTGCTGACCGGAGCTGCATACGGTCTCTCTGGTATTCGAACATTTCTGTACACGTCGACCGACATGCTTCTGGGGCTTGAGATTCGTCGAGTCATGTATAGGCACATTCAAAAGATTTCCTTGGAGTCTGTAGAAGCTATGGCGGTCGGGCCGCTTCAGTTTAGAACCACCACGGACGCCGATCGCATCGCCCATATGCTCGTTCGCATTCTACCGACGGCAACGATGCTCGTTGAGTTTGGCTTACTGTTAGCGGCTGCGGTCTACGTTGATCCTTTGATGACGCTGGTGGTTCTTGGATTCTTGGTTCCTTGGACGGTGCTCTTCATCTGGGTGACCGGCTATGGGCGAACACTGGATCGCCGCCGACTTTTTCTTATTGAGCGACGGGATGCTGGCCTCCTTCAGGCGGCGGCCAGTTTTCCGGCTATAAAGGCTCTTGGCCGACAGGGTCGAGAGATTCGCCGCCACCTCGGCCTCTCTACATCAGTGCAGCGGGTTGCGAATCAGGGTTATCTCATCCTGGTCTTCTTTGAGTTTGCCACTCAGCGCTTGATTCCATTTCTAAAGCAGACAACGATTTTCCTGTACCTGTCCCGGAAGGTAGTCTGGGGAGAAATGACACTTGGAATGACAGCTCCAATGATCGCATACTTAGGGCGACTGACGTACCCCATTGAGCGCATCGTGAACTTTGGCTGCTGGATTTGGCAAACGATGGTCTCGGCAGAGCGCATGATGCAGATTCTATCGACCGAGCCAGCCGTAAAGGAAGCAGAAAGCGCCGTTGAACTCAAGGAGTTCTCTGGTCGCTTAACCTTTGAGAATGTGAGCTATGATCGTCCAGAGGTTGGTCGAGTGATTGATGGAGTCTCGATCACATTGGAGCCCGGGAAATTCATCGCTGTCGTTGGGCCCAGCGGCGCCGGAAAGAGCACCCTGGCATCGCTGGCACTTCGCCTCGCTGATCCGGACGAGGGCCGAGTGTGCGCAGATGGTCAGGATCTTCGGACCTTGCTTACAACGCCCTATCTGCGGCAGGTTGCAACTGTGACGCAGCAGACCTTTATCTTTGGCGGCACGTTGGCAGACAACCTACGGCTTGCTCAGCCGTCAGCGACGGATTCTGAATTGCGTGATGCGCTTGAGAAGGTCGCGTTAACTGATTGGCTTGAAAGCTTGCCAGACGGACTGGAGCAGGACCTGCAAGGCGGGCTTGGGCTGTCAGGTGGTCAGTGCCAAAGGCTGGGAATCGCCCGCGCATACCTATGTCAGGCTAAGCTTCTTGTGCTTGATGAGCCAACCTCAGCCCTCGATTCTAAAACAGAGGAGGAAGTCATGCGTCATCTCTCCGAACTCCGAAAGGGGCGGACAACATTAATGGTGACGCACCGGTTTGATACTGTGGTTGATGCAGACCACATTATTGTCCTGGACAAGGGACGTGTCATTGAGGAAGGCCATCATGCACACCTCATGCAACTAGGTGGCGTCTATGCGGAGCTTGTCCGACTTCACAATTCTCACCCGCCCCAAGCGGAGTCCATTAAATGAAAAGAGCTCTTCCAAATGAATGGCGTACCACGTCTAAGTGGCAGCTTTGGTTCTATGCGCGCTACATGCTCTGGCTGGAGCGATTGGGCTACGTTTTGCTCGTTGGCGTTGTCGCTGCGATGGGCTATGCCTTTACCTATCAGGTTGATGAGGTTATTTCTGCTGACGAAGTGCAGCTCCAGCTGGACGAAGCAACAGGAGCCGTATTCTTGGAGGCGTCTTTGAAAGGAGACACGGCCCCAGCGGCTAGGATCGGACAGAATGTTCGTCTCACTGGGTTTTCTTTTGAACCTGTGTCTGGAACCCTGTTGCGCGCAACGGACGGTCAAGCGGAGTGGATCTCTGGCACAGTTCTTGGGGAAGGAGTAAAGGAGACTATCGAGCAGGGCCTGGCAGGGAAGGTGTTGTCAACCCGCTTTGATTCTGGTTTGACGGTTGAGTCTGTTGAGGATATCTCCGTCGACGCCCGAATAAAGACTTCGGCCAGTGGAGAATCGATCGACGATCTTGAGCCGACCGCCGATGTGGCACTTACGGGGAAGGTCTTGAGTGGTGATCACCTAGCGACAGTCCAGCTGTCAACACTGCCTCCAGAGTTGCGTGTGAAAGCAGAAAAGGCTGTCCGCGCTGCGCTTATCGGCAAGTCAGTCAATCCTGTTGAGGGCCCGGCAGCAGCAGTGTCCGAGCTTCAATCTGTTCACTTCGTGGTAAAGGTTAAGGCTGTACCGGCTTCGGGTGGAAGCTCCGGACTCGATGCCGCCGCTATTGCCAGAGAGTTCAAGGCCAGAATTGAGGTCTCAAATCCTCCACGCTACTTGGTCAATGCTCTTAGGGCCGGCCGAAGCGTGACTTGCCGAGTTGAAATGGCTACTGGTCAAAAGCCAATTGCCCTGACCCTTTTGAGAAAGTCATGATTCCTGCCGCAGATCAAGCGAACTTTGCCAGCCAACTCCCTGGCCCGATTTCTTCAGCACAAGACCCGAAGTACTTCGAAGCCGTTTACGCTGGTGTGCTTGGCAAGATCATTGGGGTCTATCTCGGTCGACCTGTTGAGAATTGGTCCTATGATCGCATTGCCGAGGAGATTGGCAATGTTGACTATTACATCCACGAGAAGCGTGGGCGACTGCTCGTGGTCACCGATGATGACATCAGCGGAACGTTCACGTTCTTCCGTGCCTTGGAGGATTATGGATTTGACGGACGGCTTACTAGTCGACAGATCGGTCAGACCTGGTTGAATTACTTGATTGAAAGTGCAACCATCCTTTGGTGGGGCGGCCTAGGAAACTCGACGGAGCATACGGCCTATCTCCGGTTGAAGCACGGCATTGAGGCTCCCCGGAGTGGCTCTGCCGAACTAAATACACGTGCTGTTGCGGAGCAGATTGGAGCTCAGATCTTTATTGATGCTTGGGGACTGGCCTGTCCAGGAGATCCAGGGAGGGCCGCCCACTTTGCAAGGCAAGCCGCCCAGGTCAGCCATGATGGTGAAGCCGTCGCTGGCGCCGTGGTTGTGGCGGCGCTTGTCGCCGCAGCGTTCGAAGAAAAGTCGATCGACAAGCTTCTTGATATTGCCGTCGGTCAGATTGACGGCGAGTCGGTTATTGCCCAGATGATTAAAGATCTCCGCGGATGGCGCGAAGATTCATCTGATTGGAGGCTTGCTCGAACTAAACTGGATGAGAAGTATGGCTATCACCGGTTCCCTGGACAATGCCCTATTGTTCCTAATCATGGAGTCATCATCTTATCGTTGCTCTTTGGCGATGGGAACTTTGATGAGTCGCTCATGATTGCAAATACTATCGGTTGGGACACTGACTGCAATAGCGGAAATGTCGGATCGATTCTGGGGGTCAGGAACGGACTGGCCGGGATGGAGACTCGTGACTGGAGAGGTCCTGTGGCCGACAGACTTTACATGCCTTCAGCCGATGGTGGGCGGTCGATATCAGATGCTCTTGCTGAGTCAGTTTACGTTGTTGAAGCTGCACGGTCGCTTGCTGGCTTGCCGAGACTTGAACCAAAGGGTGGGGCACGTTTTCACTTTTCGCTCAAGGGCAGCGTGCAGGGCTGGTTGGCGGAAACTCCGTCGAATGGTGAGATATCAAACCGTGAGCAGTCGCTCCAACTGAAAGCATTTCCTGGCAGGGGACCTTTCGTGGCGGCTTCGTCAACATTTATCCCTCCGGAGATCAAGGATCTCGTAACGGGATACGTCTTGGTGGCGAACCCAACACTTTATCCCAGCCAAGTGGTGAAAGCCCGGTTTCTGCCATCGCCCCATCAAGCGCAGCTTCGGTTGTTCATTGATCACTATAACTGTAGTGATGAATCGTCCCGTGTGTTCAGTCCGGACTTTGAGGTAACTGCCTCGGGCGGGGAAATTCAGTGGCAAATACCTGATACAGGGGGCTATCCGATTCATTCGATAGGCATTGAAGTGAGTAAAGGCGATATTGACCTAGATTGGCTGACATGGGATGGCGTGCCCGAGACCGACTTTCCGCGCGTTATGGCCACCATGTGGGCACGTGCTTGGGCTTCGTCTCTTGATCGGTTCCAAGGTGTCCGAGATGGATTCGAGTACTTGGTCAAGAATGCTGGACGGGGATTTCTAACGCAGGGCGCCCGGGCATGGACAGACTATGAGATGTCCTGCTCCATTACGCCTCGAATGGCCTCTGCCTGCGGCGTTGTGGTCAGATATCAGGGTCTCAAGCGTCACTATGCGGTGGTGTTGGATCAGGCTGGCTGTCTCCGTATTGAGAAGGAGCTTGATGGCCGAAGCACCCTGGCAAGCGCCGAATATCCTTTCGAGCTGCATCAGCCCATTGCCCTCAGCGTCCAGGTTCGCGGTCAATTGATTGTAGTTCTGATGAATGGGGTTGAAGTGCTGCGCGCTCAGGATGGGAACTCGCCGCTGCGTTCGGGAGCAATGGGGTTTGTTGTCGAGGATGGTTGTATGGGAGCAGCTAACCCCTCGGTGAGGCCGTTATGAGTTCACAGGCTGCCAGACCGCAAGTGAGCTTTGCCGCTGGACCGTTTGGGGATCAGCTCGAAGCAAATGGCCAGAATCGTCTTAGCCAGTTTATCGTGAATGCTGAATCCGAGCCGATTCGGCTTTTTTCTTCAGAAGCTCGGGAGCTCGCGGTAACTGGGGAGTGGTATGGCGAGCATGCTGGAAAGTGGCTATTAGCCGCGAGTCGCAGATATGAGTGGTCGTGCGACCCGCAATGGCTGGCCCGGATTGTTGATGCCGCCGAAGCCCTTGTGTCCTGCCAAGAGCCATCGGGATATTTGGGCGCATATGCACAGGTGGATGGTCGACGCTTTACTGATCCTTTGGCAGCGGGGGGTAGAACGTGGGACATTTGGGTGAATGCCTATTGCATGCTTGGGCTGTTAGCGGCCTCTGAAGCAGTAAGCCGTACTGACTTTGCTGATGCCGCTGAGTCAATCGGCAAGCTTGTAGTTGAAGAATTTTCCGACAATCCCGCCCGATTGCTGCAGTACGGAAACCATGAAGGCATGAGTGCCCTAGTGGTCATCGAACCTCTTGCGCGTTTAGCCCGCCGAGAAGGCGGAGAGAGATTTGGGGCATTCGCTCTGGAGCTTGTTGAGGCGGCAGAGGATTCGCTTAGGCTGCTCAGCTCACCGCCAGACAGAGTGGGCACCGGAAAAATCTATCAGTTTCTTTGGATTCTGGATGGCTTGGTGGCCCTGGATGCCGCCGTTGAAGACGATCGGCTGATGCCTGCTGTTTTGCAGCACTGGCAGGCTGTGTCTGATTGCCATCTCAGTCCCATGGGTGGTCCTTGGGGGGGGGTGGCGAACCACAAAGAGGTTTTCAATCCGCCGGGTTTTTTCGACCCTTCTGGTATGACGGAAACATGTTCAACCATGGCATGGATGCTGCTCAACCGCTCATTGTATGAGCGAGTTGGTGATCAGAAATTTTTGCATGCCTATCAAGCAAGTCTCTGGAATGCCCTGCTAGGGGCTGCAGACCCCAACGGGAGTGATTGGATCTACTTCTCATTCCCCAACGGGCTTCGCTGCTCCACCTATTACTGGGCGTGCTGTCGATCCAGTGGAGCATTGGCTCTGGAGGACGCCGCGGCATTTGCCGTTAATGTCACAGGCAGCGAAGTTGTTGTGAATTTGGCTTCTCCTCTGAAGGCGAAGTGTGGCGACACTGAATTCGAAGTAAAAGTATCGCCCGATTGGGAGACTATTCAGGTTTCCAGGCTCTCGGGCGACATTGCCATTCGGGTGATGCTTCCGGCTTGTCATGGCGGAGGAGCTCTCATGTTGGGGACGGGAGAAGCTGAAGCAGTGCATCATGCGCCGCAGGCTGTGCAGCCAATGTTTCAAGTCAAGCATTTGGACCATCATGGTCAGACAATCATGTCAGACGATTACCTTTGCGTGTCTCGTGGGCCGTATGTTTATGCCACGGGCCTGATTGACGGTTTTCGGCGGCAGGAGACGCTTCGGATCGCTCGGTTGAATGCCGCAGACCATTTTCGAATCGTGGGTGATGAGCTGATTGATTTAGTCTTGCCTGGTCGTCCGCCTATTCGATTGGAGCCCTACTATCAGGCAGGCGGCCGAGGTCATGGTGGGTGGAGAGCGGCTTGGCTGCAGGTGGCTTGGCAGTGAGCTCCGAATCGCTGAAGGGCGACTGCAGAGTTTCGATTCTGCCGGGTGATGGGATTAGGGTTCGCTCCTCCGTTCAGGCGATGTACGGTGATTCAATTCATGAGCTCGCCGCGCAGTCTTGGGAAAGCTTCGGCGCTCCCAAAATTCGTATAGAGATTGACGATGGTGGTGCGTTGCCATGCGTTTTGAGGGCTCGAATTGAGGCTGCTCTTGCTGAACACACTCGGCAGAATCTTCCGGTTTTACCTTTACCATGTGTATGCCCTCAGCGTGACCGGAGGCGGAGAACCCGGCTCTACATTCCTGCGCACACTCCGCGGCTCTTTTTAAACGCGAGTGTGTCTGATGCAGATATGGTTGTCTTCGATCTTGAGGACGCGGTTCCGAGTTCACAAAAGGCCGGCGCTCGGAGCCTGGTGCGGCATGTCGTCCCCACGATCGATTGGGGAAAGACGGAGCCCGCGGTGCGGATCAACTCTGGCATAGCTGGGCAGGCAGACCTTGCCGCCACTTGCCAGTCGGGAGTGCACCTCTATCTTATTCCTAAAGTGGAAAGCGCAGAAGATGTGGCCAGAGCCGCTGATGTTTTAGATCAATTCGAATCACTAGCGCTGCTTATGCCGCTTATTGAATCGGCTTTGGGAGTTGAAAATGCCTTTGAGATTGTGCGCGCTTCGCCGCGCATCGCGGCAGTTTCATTAGGCATCGAAGATCTAGTGCTTGACCTGGGCGCTCAGAGGACAGCAAGCCAAGTGGAAACGGCTTACGCTCGTGGCCGGTTGGTCAATGCTGCCCGAGCGGCAGGTGTTCAGCCACTGGCATCGGTCTTTCCACGCTTCGATAACCCCGAAGACGTGAAGGCCTACGCCGCTTCCGCCCGTCAAATGGGCTATGAGGGCATCGGCTGCATTCACCCCAGTCAGGTCCGGCCGGCCCACCAGGCGCTCGCGCCTTCAAGTGATGAAGTTGCCTGGGCAAAGTCAGTCACCGCGCGTGGGCAGGCCGATGAGGCAGCCTCTGCTTTAAAGGGGGCCATGGTGGATGTGCCCGTGTTTCGTAGGGCTCTTCGCATTCTGCAGGAAGCGGGAGGCCAGCGGTGATCAGAAACGCTGCGGGCAGGGAAGTGCCCCAGGTCGTTAACGGCCAAGCTCGAACGCCTTATGCCGGACCGGACGGGGTGCAGCCGGTTGGCAGAAAGCACTCCGCCCCCATTCGGTCGTGCAGCGCCTATCCGTCGAATGGCGATAAGCGGGCGCCAACTTTGCTGGAAGCTATCGCTCGATCGGGCCTGCAAAGCGGCGGCACAGTCTCGACACACCACCATTTTCGCAATGGTGATTTCGTTGCCGAGCAGGTCTTTGCGGCTGCGGCCGAACTTGGACTTCGCAATTTGGTTTGGCTTCCATCGGCTGTCTTTCCGTGCCATGAATCGCTGATTCCCTACATCGAATCGGGGGTTATTGCTGGCATAGAGGGCAGCTTGAATGGCCCTCTGGGCGACTTTGCTTCACAGGGACGACTGCCACGGACGGCTGTCCTTAGGTCGCACGGCTGCCGATGCCGGGCGCTGCAGGATGGCGACTTGGAGGTTGATCTTGCCGTAATCGGCGCGCCGACTTGTGATCCTTTCGGAAACATGACCGGCGCCAGAGGCCCATCGGCTTGCGGCGTTCTGGGGTTTGCAATGGCCGATGCCCAGCATGCGAGCCATGTCATTGCATTGACAGACAATTTAGAGCCTTTCCCATGCGCGCCTTGGCAGATTCCTGGCAACGATGTGGATCAGGTTGTAGTGACAGATCGAATTGGCGATCCTGCCCAGATTGTCAGTGGCACCACCTTAGTCACGTCATCGCCCGAGCGCCTTCGGATCGCCGAAAACACTGCTCAATTCGCCCTTGCCACGGGCATTCTTCGGGATGGCTGGTCATTTCAGGCCGGGGCGGGCGGCGTTTCTTTGGCCTTCACCGTCATCGCCCGCGAACTGATGTGGGAGCGAAACATCCGAGCTCGCTTCATTCGGGGAGGCTCGAACAGTCACTTGGTGTCGATGCTGGAAGAAGGGCAGGCTGACTATCTGCTGGATGGGCAGACTTTTGATCTTGAGGGAGTCCGTTCGGCCGGAGCAAATCCTCGTCACATCATGACATCGCCCTTCACAAGCTACAACTATCATACCAAGGGCAACTTTGCATCGATGGTTGACTTAGCAGTGCTTGGCGCGACCGAAGTCGATCTCAATTTCAACGCCAACGTTGTCACCCATTCCGATGGCCGTCTGATGCATGGCATCGGCGGATGGCAGGATGCTCTCTTTAGTCAATGTACGGTCTTGGCGGTGCCAACTCTTCGCTCGCGGACGCCGATCATCCGCCGAGAGCTTACAACGTTTTGCGGGCCTGGAGAGCTGGTGGATGCGGTCGTCACCGATCGGGGCATCGCCATCAATCCCCGCCGCGAAGACTTGATTGCGAGTGCCACAGACTCAGGAATCGAATTGACGAGCTTAGAGAGCCTGATGGCCGGGGCCGAACGCCTTTCCGAAGGGCCGCCCAAGCCTGCCGACCAAACAGGCGATATGGTCGGATTAGTCACTTGGGTCGATGGCTCCGCGCTTGACATCATTTGCCAAACGAATTAGACATGATCTTTGCTGCCGCTCTCGCTACTGTGTTTCAATCCTTTCCAGTCCTTAAAGATGCGGAAGTGCGTAGGCTTGGCTTCTATCCAAGCCGCCTTCAGGCCATTCGCCAGAGACTCGATGGGGCGGTGCTTAACCGCCAAATCGCAGGATCAGTGGTCATTGTGGCTAAAGACGATCAGATTGTCCTTCACCATTCATCTGGTCAGCGAGATCGCGCGGCCGGGCTCCCCATGCGGCCAGACACCCTCTTTCAGGTGATGTCGATGACTAAGCCCTTTGTCGGTGTCGCGGTGGTTCAATGTGCCGAGCGAGGGCTTCTCAACCTGGATGATCCGGTTGAGATGTACCTTCCAGGTTTTTCAAGAGCTCAAGTTAGAACAGCCGAAGGGCTGGAGCCGGCTGCGCGGCGGGCCAGCATCCGGCATCTTCTGACGCACACAAGCGGATTGAGCGGCGACGATCCTGGTGGGCTTGACGACGACCAAAAGCGCCGGATGACATTGGCTGAATATACGGCGCTGATAGGAGCTGATCCGTTAAGAGCCCATCCGGGAGAAGAGATTCGATATTCGGGAGTTGGAATCAATGCCCTTGCGCGAATCGTCGAGATTGCAAGTGGGCAGAAATTTGAGGACTTCACCCGTGAGCATATCTTTGAGCCATGTGGAATGAGCGACACATCGTTCTTTCTCCCAGAGCGTGATAGGAGCCGTTTGGCAAAGGTTTACGGGGAGGACCTTGAGGAGTTTGATCACGACCGATTCCGCACCGGAGCCAAGCTCGCGAATGGCGCAGGTGGGCTCTATTCCACCGCGTTGGATATGGCGCGATTCCTGATGAAGTTCTCAAAGAAGGGTGGGGGGCTTGTTTCGCCAGCCGGCTTCCGCGCACTCACAACTGTTCAAACAGGCGAGCTGAAGATGGACGGAAACTCTGAACGCGGATATGGCCTCGCGTTTGTGGTTGCTCGCAACCCCGCAGGCACAAGCAATTTGCGCGCTCCAGGGGCCTATGGTCATACAGGAGCCTTTTGCACTGAGTTTTGGGCCGATCCTGAAACGGGCATCATCGCCGTCTTTATGTCTCAGGGCTTCGGAGTCGGGGATGGAGTGAGAAAGTCGTTTGGCGCCATGGTCAGCGCTTCCACTTTGAGCAAAGACTGAGCAGACGTTTCGCCCGGCGGTTAAGGCCGCCCGCACTCAGCTTGCAAAGCCAGATTGAAATGCTGGCAATTCTGCGGTTTTTGGGCGGGAGCCTGGGTTTCTGGCAGGGACTGCTGTCTTTCGGAATGAAGTTTGCAGCCCGTCCGGAGTGTCTCTTTGTCGGCTGATTGCTTTGACTTTGGTGGCTGCCGCAGCAACAGCCTCATGGGCGTCGGGGCCCGATCTTGGGCGGATCATGTTCATCGGCAACAGCTATGCCGAAGGCCACGACAGCCCCCGATTGGATTGGCAAGGCGGATACCGAAAGGTGGTTGAGGACAACCTCATCGCTGCTGGAGCAGAGTTCAGCTTTGTGGGCGCCAACACCTACAACTCTCAAGGAATGCTGAACCAGGGCCACTATGCTTTCGGCGGCCAAGGGGTGGATGACTTTTTCAATGGAATCGAGCGCTTTGGCGTCAATTACGGCTCAATCACGGATTGGGTGACCCCCGGAGCGGCGGATATCTTTGTGGTCGAGCTAGGGCGGAAGGATGAAGAGGCGCTTTCCCCAGATGGCCTCAAAGCGCAGTTGGAGCGAGTTTCAGACCTTATCTTCCGCACCAATCCCTCCGCAAAGCTTCTTTGGATGACTCAGGTGGCGCCGTTCCCGTCTTTCTATCCCAACGCACCGGCGCACTTGGCCAACGTTGGCTCCTCGCTGGCTCAAATCCAAGCCGAGCAGTCAGCCCAGGCTCACGTGATGCAGGTTGTCGAGGCTCCGGATTGGGATCCCTTCCAGATGCTGGACCTGGATGGCGTGCACGCCAACAATGTCGGCTACACCTATCTGGGCAATCAGCTCACCGAGTCTCTCTTGCAGACAAACGCCGTGCCCGAGCCGGGAACCCTGCTGGCGGCCGGCGTGCTGGCCGGAGTTATGGCGCGGCGTCGCCGAGCCAAGAAAGCCGCCTGAGATAGCCGAGCGATGAGCTGAGGCAGTCGAGCGGGTCGCGGCGGCACTCGTCCTGCTCGACCATGGCCCACTCGCAGCCGCCCTCGTTGAGAGCCGCAAGAATCGGCGGCCAGTCAAAGTTGCCTTCGCCAATCGGAGCCATGTCGGGGGTGTTCTCATGGACATTCACGTCCTTCAGGTGCACCACCTCCAGCCGGCCAGCCAGGCGCCTCAACAGAGGGGCCACCTCAAATCCGCCCAAGTGCACCCAATAGGTGTCGATCTCCAGGGGCAGCCAATCGGCGGCAATCATGGCGTCCATCAGGCGGCCTTCGGCAGTTCGTTGAAACTCCTGCGCGTGATTGTGATAGCCCAATCGCAGCCCGCCTTCCGCGAGCCGGTCAGACACCGACCGGTACTCCGCCAAAAATGCGGTCCACTCGACCGGCCCGCCGTTCATCACTTCGCCCGGAGCCATGCCGATGGCCGTGTAGCCGCAGCCCAGATCCTGGTGCCGAGCGATTTCGCCGGAGGGGTCGCCGCGAAGGGCATCCCACGGACGGTGAGTCGCCCCGCACTCCAGGCCCCGCTGCCGCAGCATTTCGCCGAGTTCGGCAAAGCTCACGGTGTCTCCCAGGCACGCAATGCCCGAAGCCTGGATGCCGTCATAGCCCATTTCCGCGACGCGGTCCAAGCAGCGCAGCAGGCCGTCACGATCGGCGGCCTCGCGCCGCAATGTATACATTTGCGCGCCAAACTTCATCATTTCACCTCGGAAAGAGCCACCCGTTGACCGCCGCGCCGCCCACTTTCATAGATCGCCAAGATGGTCCGCAGGGGCTGAAGCGCGTCGCGCATGGTGATAAAGGGAGGCCGACCCTGCTGCACGGCTTCGACGAAGTCCGCGATCTGCATGCGGTGCTGGTCGCCCCAAATAATCTGCGAACCGCCCTCTTCTGGACCTTCATTCGAGACCGAGACATTGGGCGCCGGCTGGCTCAGGACGCCGTCGCCATAGGCGCCCGCCTTGGCCCCTTCCTCATCCACTTTCCAAAGCTTAAAGCGGTCGCCTTCAATGATGGCCGAGCCGCACTCGCCGTGCACCTCGATGCGCTCCTGCAGACCGGGATAGCACACCGTGCTCGCGTTGATCGTGCCGACGGCTCCGCTGGAAAACTCCACCAGGGCCACCGCCGTGTCCTCCACCTCAATCGACCGGGCCTGGGTGCGGGTGAGCGCCGTCACCGCTTCGATGCCGCCCATGATCCACTGCAGCATGTCCACATAGTGAACGCCCTGGTTCATAAGGCATCCGCCGCCATCCAGCGCCCAGGTGCCGCGCCAGTCGCCGCTGTCGTAATACTCCTGCGTGCGGTGCCACTTGTTGATCATGTCGGCGTGCAGAATTCGGCCAAATTCGCCCTCCTGCACGGCCGAGCGCAGCCGCTGAATATCCGGAGCAAAGCGGTGCTGGCTGATGCATCCGTTCACCACGCCCGCCGATTCGCAGGCCTCCACCAGCCGCATCGCCGCGCCATATTGAATGTCGATCGGCTTCTCGGTCAAAACGTGCTTGCCCTGCTGGGCCGCCTGAATGCCGACCTCGGCGTGCATTCCGCTGGGCAGGCAAATCGTCACCGCGTCCACATGGCTCCACATCTGCTCCAGGTCCATAAAGGCCCGCCCGCCATGCTCTTGGGCCGCCTTTTGCGCCTTCAGCGGGTCGGTGTCGCAGACGGCGGTGAGCTCTGCGCCGGGCAGCTCGTTGATGGCGTCGCAGTGGTTCTTGTGAATCGCGCCGCAGCCAATGACGCCAAACCGGATCGCGCTCAAAGCCCGGCCTCCTCAAGGCATCGCATCAGCGCCTGATGCGCCACGCGGCAAAGTTCGGGGCCAGAGTCTCCGCTCATCGGGCCAGCATGGCGCAAATGGGGCTCCAAAGTCAGCGGTCCGCTCCATCCCTGCTCGCCCAGCCAGGCCAGTGATCGCACAACTTGCCCGTCGCCCTCGCCCGCCGGCGTCACGCGGCCCTCGCTCTCCAGGGCGTCCTTGATGTGCAGGGTGTCCAAGTGCGGAAGGATCCACGGGAACCAGTCATCCCAAGGCCGAAAGCCGATGAGCACCGTATTGGCAAAATCGAAGGCCGCCCGAAAGTGGGGGCTGCCGAACTCGGCAAAGAGCTGCCGGGCGTTTTCGGGATAGGCGCCCCAATAGCGGGCATCGTTTTCGTGCAGCAGGATCACGCCTTCGGCCTCGGCCAGCCTCACCTGAGGCTCCATCCAGGCTCGCACCTGATCCCAGCTTTCCGCTTCGGGGGTGAAAATGCGGATGCGCTTCGCTCCCAGCCGGTGGGCCAAGCCGCAGGCCCGCCGCAGCTTCTCCAGCTCGCCGTCGGCCCCGTCTTCGCTCCAGGCCACTTTGTTAATGGGCGAAGCCAGGCACTGGATGGGCGCCCCCTCCAGCTCGGCAAGGTCGGCCTCGGTCAGGTCCAGCACATTGCGGCCATTGGCGTTCCGCAGGTCGAGCCCATCCAGGCCCTCCGAGCGCACAAAATCGATCTGCTCCTGCGCAGTGTCACAGGCTTCGTCGGCGATGAGAGTGATGGGCCAGCGCGGCATGCCCAAGTCTAGCGCGAGGCGGCGGGAGTTCGATCTTCCACGAAGGTGGGCGACCACTTGATTGAGTTTTTGACTGCCAACTGTTCGGAATAGAACGTTTTGGCGCTGCCTTCGACAAATCCGACCACCGTGTATTCACCCATTTCAAGCTGAGTTGGAGGAAAGGAAAGGGGGGCCACAAGGACCGTGTTTTGCGCTTCCGAAATCTCCGTCAGCTTTCTGCCGGCCAAGAGGGGCTGAAGCTCGAACTCATGGCCAGCTTGAGTGCGAAGGCTCACTCTGTACCTTAATCCCACGATATAGGGCTTCCAGTCTGCCTCCTTGGGCAAGCGGTCATCGTTGTCACTCGCATACGACAGGAGCGCGACGGCGAGATCCTTCGCTGTGCTGAGGTCATTTGTAGACTTATTTGCGGTCAAGGCGCTCCGGAAGATCCTGGCCACGTCCCACGCAAGAAATCCGAGGATGAAGCAGGCGATGCAGCCGGCGGCGAAATTAGCAGAGGCGCTGGTCATTCTAGGGCGGGTTGGGGATAGGTGGCCGAAGTCGCTGCGCTAGGGACGGCATATCGAGAGCTCCATTCTAGCGCCCTGTCTCTCTTTGTCCCTCCCCGAATCCCAGCTAGGGCTTCACTCCGCCTTCCGGCCAGAACTCCGTATTGGCGTGATGGTCATACCAGGCGAACCAGAATGAGGGCGTCACCGGCAGCATCTCTAAATTTCCAGTGGCGCCTTTCCCAGTGAGGGCCGACCACTCTCTTCCGTCTGCCGATTTCAGCCGCCTGCCTTGCAGAGTCAGCCGATCAACTCCTTGCGGCAGAATCGCCGCGCCAAAAAACTCCTCATCCCGACTAGCAAAGATGACTGCCGCTCGGCCCTCTGCGTCGAAGGGCAGAACCTCCTGATCTTCCAGCCGTTTGCGATGATAGGCGCGGGGCGGGTTCAGCGGCAGGCCAAGAATGATGTCCTTGGGGTCGGCCAGCTCTTTCACTTTCTCCGGGGGGAAGAGCCCCTGTTCATCGTTCAAGAAGTACTCGGTGTAGTCCGAATAGCCCGAAGCGCTGTTGTCGGGTAGCAGCACGAGGGTTGTCGGGTTCTCCTCTCGCCAGACTTTCCACGGGACCTTGGGCGCGGAGGCCAGCTGCTCCAGCCATTGCCCCTTGCGCGGCCCCTTCAGCCCCTCGCCAGTGAAGTGAGACCAGAGCCCGTCTTCTTCGCGGTCATACATCACCAGGGCGTTTTTCAGCAGGTTCCCGGAAACTCCCAGGGTCAGCACTTGGCCGTCAATCTCTCGGCGATACACGATCGCCGTCACGCAGACCGGTCACCAAGTGACGGCCACCGGAATGCCATCGAGCGTGTCGTTGGCAATCTCGTGGCTGTTCAGCAGCGAGAGGGGATAGGCCTTGACATCCTTGCCCATCGCAAGGCCGATCACAGGCTCATCTTCATCCAGAAAAGCCTTGTCGGCGGTGGTGAACTGCGGGTCCCAAAGCGCAGGGATGTCGTCTCGGCCAACCGCTGCCTTCATGCCCGGCACTTCCGGGTCGATGTCGTCATAGATGGTCCTTGTTCTCGGCGGAGCCTCGTCGGCCGGTCGCGTGGTCCAAAAAACGACTCCGCCAAACACAACCAGCCCTGCACCTGCCGCCAAAGCAGCCCAACCCGCGCCCTTCATAATCTTACAAAAGGCGGTCTGCAGGCCAATTGTTCCGGCTCCCGCCCCGAATCATGGGGAAAAGTCCACAATAGGTCCGATATGCCCGCCTTTCGCCTGGGCGGCATTCTCGTCGAGCGACCCGTTGTGCTGGCTCCGATGGAGGATGTCACCAACCTCGCTTATCGCCTCATCGCCAAAGAAATCGCCAACCCGGGCCTCATGGTCACCGAGTTTGTGAGCGCGATGGCGATTCACTATGGCGCCAAGAAAACCTATAAGAAGATGCGGATTGATCCCGGCGAAAGGCCGCTGGGAATTCAAATCTTTGGCGCCGACCCCGACATCATGGCGGAGACCGCCCGCGTCGCCGAGGAGCAGGGCGCCGACTGGGTGGACATCAATATGGGCTGCTGGGTGCCCAAGGTGTGCCGCACCGGCAGCGGAGCTGCCCTGCTGAAGGACCCCGATGCCGCGCAGGCCATCGTGGCCAGCGTTGTGAAGGCTGTCCGGGTCCCGGTCACCGTCAAGGTGCGGGCGGGCTGGGACTACTCGCTCTTTGCCGCCCCCGACCTCGCCCGCAGGTTCCAAGACGCCGGCGCCCAGCTCATCACCCTGCACGCCCGCTTTGCCAAGCAGGGCTTCGAAGGAGAGGCCAATTGGAGCCTCATCAAGCAGATGCGCGAGGCGGTGCAGGTTCCGCTCATCGGCAACGGCGACATCAAATCCCCCGAAGACGCCCGGAGGATGCTGGACGAGACCGGCTGCGACGGCGTCATGGTGGGCCGCGCCGCCATCTCCAACCCCTGGGCCCTCGCCCGCATCACCGCCGGCGTGATGG
>JBGSIR010000289.1:0-14960 GCA_041742415.1 Fimbriimonadaceae bacterium
GCGATGCAGCGCATGCAGCAGGGCGGCGGCCAGTAAGGAGCTGCCCTGGCGATGCTCAATGCACTGGCGATGACGATGCTTGCTCAGACCGCAGGGCCCGGCGCGGAATGGCGCCTGACCGCCCTTGACGCCGCGTTCCCCTTTGATGGGGCGCGGTGCGCAGGCACGCAGATTCATGACCCCAGCATCATCCGCGCTGGAGACCGCTACGTTATGGTGACGACCAGCGGCCACGAGCTCGCCCCCCTCAGCACCTCGACCGACCTCTTGAATTGGACCACGCACGGGCCGATCCTCGCCGACCGGCCCGCCTGGCTGGAGAAGGCGATCCCACAGCACCGGTCAGTCTGGGCTCCCGCCCCGATCCTCGTCGGAACGACCCTTCGGGTCTATTACTGCGCCAGCGCGAGGTTCGGCCGGAACACGTCATGGATCGCCTATGCCGAATGTCCGAACTTCGACCCCGCCCGGCCGCTGGAAGGCTGGGTGGACCGGGGCCCGCTGATCTCAAGCAAAGAGGGCGAATCGAACTTCAACGCGATCGATCCGGACGTCTTCATCGGCCCAGATGGGCGGCATTGGATGGTCTACGGCTCATATTGGTCGGGCATGTATCAGGTGGAGCTCGATCCTGAGACCGGAGCCCTCAAGGACCCGGCCGCCGCTCCGCGGCACGTCGCCAGCAACCCTGAGAATGGCAACCCGCTCGAAGCGCCCGCAATGTTTTTTCGAGACGGCTGGTACTACCTTGGCGTGACCTACGGGCTCGCAGCCCAGGGCGTGAAGAGCACCTACCGAATGGTCGTGGGCCGCTCACGCACCCCCGAGGGGCCTTTTCTGGGGCCGGATGGGAAGCCGATGACCGAAGGCGGGCACGCCTCCCTCGTCAAGTCGTCGTCGCCGATGTTCGGCCCCGGGGGCGGAAACTTCTTTCTCAACGCACAAGGCGATCTGATGATGGCCTTCCACTTCTATGACGGCCGCCTCTTTTGGAACGGCGACAACTGGGGCGCGCCGCACCTTCAGGTGCGAACCGTCCTCTGGGGCGAAGATGGCTGGCCGCTTCCCGGCCTCCCCGTCGGCGCAGCCCTCAGCCACCGGACGGGATCGAGTCCGGACGGCGCATGGATCCTGCAGATCGGCTTCGGCCATGTTGTGGAGATCCAGCTTCGGCCAGATGGCACGGTCGCCCTTGCGAGCGGTGAGCCGGACCCCAACGTGCTGGGGTGGAGCGAAGGCGAAGGCCGCCTTTCGCTCAAGTTGAGCGGCCGGGGCGAAGCCTATCCGGCGCCCATGACCTGGGACGAATCCCGCCGCTATGCGGTCGGACGCGACTCCGCCGGCCAGATCATCCGGCTGATCGAAAAGGAAGCAGCCCGCTGAATGACCCTCCGCGCTGGCGCCTTTAATGTCCATACCCTGCTGGCGATCTTCGCCGGCCTGGCCCTGGCTGCCGGAGCGGCCCGGAGCCAGCTCGTCGGCAGCGCAATCGGCGGAGAAAAGACACGGCTCAGCTTTTGGAACGGCTTCACCGGTCCCGACGGGATCGTGATGCTGGACATCATCGAAGACTTCAACCGAGCGAATCCAGACATCGAAGTCACGATGCAGCGGATTCCTTGGGCGACCTATTACAACAAGCTCACGGTGGCCGGAGCCGATCAGCGCGGCCCCCAGGTCTTCGTTGTCCACTCCGATGCCCTGGCCCGGATCAGGCGGGCCGGCTTCATCGCGGACATCCGGGACATCTTTGACCGCGGCGATGTGCCCGCCGGCGACTTCCGGCCTTCGGTCCTTAAGGAGGTCTCGTTCGGCGAAGCCCGCCTCGGAGTGCCGCTCGACATCCACCCCCAGGGCATGTTCGTGAACCGGGAGATGCTCTCCGCCGCCGGGCTGAAGGGCCCCAACGGCGAGCCTCGGGCTCCTCGGGATAAGGAGGAGTTCCTGCAGGCGATGAGTGCGATGACCCAGGAGGCGGGAGGAGAGCTGCCGGAGAAGCAGTGGGGATTCGCGCTCACCTTCTGGGGCAACAACCTTCGCTCCCTCATCCCCCAGTTCGGCGGCCGCTATCTGGACGAAGAAGGCCGGGCGGTGCTGGATTCTGAGGAGAACATCGCCGCGCTGGAATTCCTGGCTTCCCTGGCGAAAGAGTCGCGGGTGCCTCCGCCCGACAACGGCCTCGGATGGTTCGGCTTTCGGACGGCCCGGGTCGGGATGGTCTGGGAGGGCATCTACATGCTCGGCGACCTGATCCGGGTCCAGGACGTCGACTACATCGGAGCGCCGATCCCCCAGATCGGGCCGAAGCCGGGCACGCTTGCAAATTCGCACCTGCTTTGCGTTCGAGAAGGACTCTCGGAGAAGGAGCGGCGGGCGGCGGAGGCCTTCATCGCCTTTCTCTCCCAAGAGAGCCTGCGCTGGGCGGCCGCAGGCCAGGTGCCGGCCCGAACCAGCGTCCAGCAGTCGGCGGAGTTCAAGGGGCTCCAGGTTCAGTCGGCCTTCGCCGAGCAGCTGGACACGATGATGTATCAGCCTCGAACGCCGATCATCTTCGAGCTCGGCCTGGAGCTCGATCGGGCCGCCGAGCGCGCGATCCGCGGCCTGGCCGAGCCCCGCGAAGCCCTCCAAGAAGCCCATCGAAACATCGAAGCCGTCCTGGAGCGCGACCGCCGCGAACATCCGGAGGAACAGCAGTGAGCTGGGCACTGCGGAGGAAGCTGGTCGGCTGGGCGTGCATGGCTCCCTATCTGGCGTTCTTTCTTGTCTTCATCGTCGTTCCGATCATCGTCTCGGCCTGGCTCGCCCTTGTCCAGCTCGACTTGGCAAATGTCGGCGCGTCCCGCTTCGTCGGTCTTCAGAACTTTCAGGACGCCTTCGCAGACCAGTTCTTCTGGATGGCAGCCGGGGCGACGCTGCAGTACGTCGTCCTCTTCGTTCCCAGCGTGATAGTGGTCGGCATGGTGCTCGGCCTGGGGATGCATGCGATGCGGCGCGGCCGAGAGGCGGTGCGCGCCCTGGTCTATCTGCCAAGCATGCTGAACGTCGCTGCGGCCGGCATCCTCTGGCAGTGGTTCTTCAACAACGAGTTCGGCCTCTTCAATTCTCTCCTGAAGCGGGCGGGGCTCCCTGCCGTGCCGTGGCTCACCGAAGCCGCGCTTGCGATGCCCAGCATCTGTCTTATGAGCCTGTGGTGGACGGTCGGGGGAACCGCCGTCCTCGTGCTTGCGGGGCTCCAGCAGATTCCCCGGATGTACTTTGAGGCCGCAGCGCTGGATGGAGCCACGTCAACCGGCGTCTTCCGGCTCATCACTCTTCCGCTCCTGAAGCCGGTCCTGCTTTTCATCTTTGTCACCACCACGATTGCCTCGTTCCAGATGTTCGGCCAGGCGATGATCCTCACCGGCGGTGGGCCGGCATTTGCCACGCGGGGGATGGTGCAGTTCATGTACGAGACCGCCTTCAATGGCTTCCGATTCGGCTATGGCGCCTCGATCTCCTGGCTCCTTTTCGCCGGGATCCTCGCCTTCAGCCTCATTCAGGCCCGAGTCCTGAGGAGCCAGATGGAGGCATGAAGCGGTCGCTGATTTCGGCGGCGATGATCGCGGCGGGGCTCCTCTTTGCGGCGCCGCTCCTGCTGATGGCGATCGCGTCCTTTAAGTCTGAGGCGGAGGTGCTCAAGCCAACGCAGCTCCTGCCCACCGAATGGAAGCTGGACAACTACCAGGCCGTTCTGGAGAACTCAATCGAGGCGCCGGTCCTCACTTGGTTCGTGAACAGCGTCTTCGTCTCCTCGGCAACGACGCTCCTTGTGATCGCGGTCTCATCGCTCGCCGCCTTCTCGTTTTCGCGGCTGCGCCCCTCCGGAAGCGGTCCGGTGCTGAATCTGGTTGTGGGAGCGATGATGGTGCCGGGCCAGCTGTTCCTGATCCCGGTGTATGTGCTGTTGAGCCGATTTGCCCTCATCGACACGCCCTGGGCGCTGATCCTGCCGGCGGCAGCGGGCGGTTTCGGCGTCTTCATGCTCACCCAGTTCATGCGCTCGATGCCCGTCGCGATTGAAGAAGCCGCGCTGATCGATGGATGCTCGCTCATGCAAATGTTCTGGCGGGTGACGCTTCCCCTTTCTTCGCCCGCCGTCGCCACGCTTGCGATCTTCACGTTCATCGGAAGCTGGAACGACTACATCACACCGATGGTCTACATGGAGTCGGTCCGCAACTACACCCTGCCCGTCGGCATTGCGCTCTTCCAGAGCAGCTACAGCACCCAGTACGGCCTGACGATCGCGACAAGCCTCCTTTCCACCCTTCCCCTCTTAATCCTCTTCCTGATCTTCCAAAAGCAGATCATCGAGAGCATGACCGCCTCTGGACTCAAGGACTGATCCTTAAAATGAAGCAGACGACCCTCCACCTCCACACCTCGTTCACCATCGACCAGGTCGATCCGCGCATCTATGGCGGATTCCTGGAGCACCTCGGCCGGGCCGTCTATGGCGGCGTCTATGAGCCGGGCTCGCCGCACGCCGACGCGGAGGGCCTGAGGACGGACGTCCTGGAGGAGCTCAAGCCCCTCGGCTTCACGGCCATGCGCTATCCGGGCGGCAATTTCGTCAGCGGCTACGACTGGCTGGTCGGCGTCGGCCCGAAGGAAAGCCGCCCAACAAAGCTCGACCTTGCCTGGCAGAGCCTCGATTCCAATCAGTTCGGCACCAACGAGTTCATGTCGCTCGCGCGGAGGATGGGCTGGACGCCAATGATGGCGGTGAACCTCGGCACCGGCGCCCCCGCCGAGGCCCGGAACTGGCTCGAATACTGCAACGGAGCCGGCGGCGCCTATTGGTCTGACCTCCGTCGCGAACACGGGTACGAGGAGCCGCACAACGTCAAGCTTTGGTGCCTGGGCAACGAAATGGACGGCCCTTGGCAGATCGGCCACGTGCCGGCCCGCGACTACGCCATCCGCGCCCAGCAGACCGCCCGGCTGATGAAGATGTTCGATCCTGAGGTCGAGCTCGTCGCCTGCGGATCCTGCGCTCCGGAGCTGAAGACGTATCTGGAGTGGGACTACGAAGTGCTGGACTATCTGCACCGCGACGTCGACTACATGAGTCTCCACCGCTACGTCGGCAACCCGGAGAATGATTCGGCCGAGTTCCTGAACTCCGGCCTCAGCATCGATCAGCAGATCGAGGAGCTTGATGCGGTCTGCGCCGCGATTCAGGGCAAGGCCAAGACGAAGCACCGCGTGAAGCTCAGCTTTGATGAGTGGAACGTCTGGTATCGGGCGCGCCATGGCGAGCACCTGGACGGCCGAGGCAAGCACGCGCCGCCCCTGCTGGAGGAGCACTACAACCTGGAGGACGCCCTTGTCGTCGCCCAATTCCTGAACAGCTTCATCCGGCACGCCGACTCGGTGAAGATCGCAAACCTCGCCCAGATCGTGAACGTGATCGCCCCGCTTCTGACGACGACGGACGCCGTGCTCCGGCAGACGATCTACCACCCGATCGCCATGATCCGGAGCCGGGGCGAGGGAACGGCCCTGCGGGTGCACACCGAGGGACCGAAATCGCCTTCGAAGCTCTTCCCCAACGCTCCGCAGATCGATGCGAGCGCGATCCTGGATGGCGGGCGCCTGCACGTCTTCGCGGTCAACCGAAGCCTGGAGGAAGGCTCCGAGCTGGAGATCCGTCTGAGCGGGCGCAGCTTCGCGGGCATCGAATCGGGCGAGATCATCTCGGGAACCGATCCCAAGGCTGTGAATGACTTCGGCAGGCCAGAAGCAGTCCAAGCCGTCGAGATGAAGGATGCCTGCATTGAGGGCGGCCGGGCCCGGGTCAAGCTCCCGGCGCTTTCCTTCTGGGCCGGCACGTTCCGGCTCGGCTAGAGACGGTCAGGCGGGCGGGCTGGACTCCCGCCCGCCGCGTCCACCTCAGCCTCTGCGGAGTTCGACGACGACCACACTCATCGGCGGGATCGCGAGACGGCCGCCTTCCCAGCGCGCGTTCCAGGGCTGGATCGTCACCGCCGGAGGCTGGCCAGGCTCATTCGTCGCCATCGGATCGGGACCGGTGATGATCCAGCTCCGGGTTCCGGCGGCCGGGCTGAAGCCCTTGATATCGACCGGCAGATCGGCGGCAATCATCGAGCCGTTGACAATGCCCAACGTCAAGCGGCTTCCATCCTTTGCCACCGCAGCCGAGACATCGAGGACACCCATTTCGCCCTCGACTGCCACCGGAACTTCCGCAAAGCGCTGCCGATAGAGCTTCAGCACCTCGCCGGTCGTGTCCATATAAGCTTCAGTCTTTGTCGTTTTGATGGCTCCGATCACGTTTACGGTTTGGGCATAGTTCGCCATGAATATGATGTCTGAGTGCCGGAAGAATTCGTGAAGGCCAGCCGCGATGCCGAGGGCGTCCTTCAGGAAATACTTCGTTCCAAGCTCGCCGTAAACGTGAGGCCCGTACCAATAGTTCCACTCATCCATCGCGATGCGGATGTCGCGGGCCGCGAGGCCAGGGATCTGCTGGCGGTACTGCCGATGGGCGGCGGCGATGGAACGGATCGTATCGGCAGGCTGAGAAACGTGAGCGAGGAGCCCAGCCGCTTCTTGATTGTAGAAGTGCTCGCTGATCAGCTCCATCTGGTCGGCCGCTTCCGAAAGCATGGTCCGGCTCCAGTTTCCGACGGCTCCTACGCCGATGAGCTGGACGCTGGGGTCCTTGCCCTTCATCAGCTCTGCCGTGAGGCGGTGCTTCTTAACATTGTCAGCCAGCGGCATATGGCCGAGCTGCCAGTCGCCATACATCTCATTGCCGACCGCCCACCACTTCACGCGGAAGGGCTCGGCATCTCCATTCAGGGCGCGGAGCCGGCCCAAGCCCTGGTCGGCAGGAGCGTTGGCGTATTCGACCTCCGCCGCCGCCTCCTCCGGAGTTCCCAGGCCGGTGTTCACGGCGATGAACGGCTCAGTTTCCAGGATGCGGCACAGCTCGATGAACTCGTGCATGCCGACATCATTGGATTCAATGCCGGTCCAGGCCGGATTTCGGCGCGGGGGCCGGCGGTCGCGATCGCCGATGCCGTCGCGCCAGTTGTAGCCGCTGACGAAGTTGCCTCCTGGCCAGCGATAGACCGGCGAATCAAGCTCCTTGAGAAGCTTCAAAACCTCCGGACGGAACCCGCTGACGTTGTCGGCGGGCATCAAAGAGACAGTTCCCACCCGGAGCGGCGCCTCGGCGCGAAGAACAAGCCGGGCGGGCCCGCCTTTCTCGGCGCGAAGCTCAAAGGGGTGCTTGTACCAGCCGCCCGTCATATTGAGGATCTTCGTCGACGATCGGCCGCCCTCCCATTCCAGAGTGATCGACACGCTGCCTTCGCCTTCAAGGACCACGCGGCCCTCGTAGCTCATGCCGGCCTTCAGCTCCAACTGGTCCTGCACCAGCTCGGCTCCGGCAGGAAGGCGAGGGGTTTGGGAGCCTACGTAGGGGCTTTCCGTATCCATGCTGCCGCCTCCCATAAATCGCCAGGGCGAATCGGTTGAGCCGGCAGCATGCAGGAACTTGCGGTCTTCCAGCATCTCAGCCCAGATTCCGCCGTAAATGCAGCGCCCCATGTGCTCGATGAACTGGCCGTAGATGTAGGGCGAAATAGGCTCCGACCGACGGCTGGCATCCACGACAACGCCGAGCTTAGGGTCAGCTGTGGAGAGCTGCTCAAGGCTGAAATCATCGAACCAGGCAGACCCTTTGGCGCGGCCCCAGCCTCCGAAAAGGGCATTCACACGCACGGCATCGCGCCGGCCAGAATCAAATTCGAACGACACCCTCTGCCAATTCTGGGTGCCCGTGACAGGCTGGCTGGCAGCCCCCTCGATCCCGTGAAGGTTGATGAGCGCGCCGCGTCCGCCTTGGATCGGCTCGACAGCTTCGGTGCGCACCCAGGCCGAGAGCCGGTAGCGGGAAAACGGGCGAACCGTGAAATCAGCCGACCAGCTGGCATCTGCGCCCTGGTCAGAGCGGATCAGGACGCTTCGGCGGCCAGTTCGGGCGGTGTCTGCATAGCCAAAGGCGGCTTCGCCGGCATATCGAACCTGCCTCCAGCCCACCGGCCCTTGGCCGGACGCCTGCTCAAAGGAAAGATTAAGGCCGGGCTGAAAGGCGACGACCGCCGCCGCCAGGGTCAGCATGCGGGCCCCCACTCTGCCGATTCCGGAATGTTCATAAGGGTTTGAGAATACATGACTATTTGGCTTGCAGGGCTCTTTGCAGCAGGAGAAATGCGAGAAGAAGGATGCCGGTGACAATTCGGCCCCACCACGCGCTTAGGCCGCCATCGAAAATGATCGCGGTCTGGATGACGGCGGCAATCAATACACCAATCAGAGTGCCCATCGGTGAGCCTGATCCGCCCGTGAGCAGCGCCCCGCCGATGACAACGGCCGCGATCGCGTCGAGCTCCAATCCGCCGCCGTTGATCGCGTTGCCGGCCGAGGTGTAGAGCAGGAGGGCGATGCCGCCGAGGGCGGCGCAGAAGCCGGAGATCGCATAGATGCCAATTTTCGTCCGGCCCGTTCGCAGCCCCATGAGAGCCGCGCTCGATTCGTCGCCGCCCATCGCATAGACGGTGCGGCCAAACCTTGTTCGGGCCAGGACAATTGCGGCGGCCGCGAGCACGGCCAGAAAGAGAATCGCGGGAAAGGAGAGCCAAGCGCGATCGGCAATGGGAACCCGAATCCCGGCCAACGCATCCAGAAACGGGTGCTTGATCTGAATGGACTCCTCGCTGATCCAGAGCCCAATTCCTCGGAAGAGGAAGAGCCCGGCAAGTGTGGCGAGGAACGGCTGGATGCGGAACTTCTGGATGATCACTCCCTGCAGGGCGCCAAATCCGGCCCCGATCGCCAGGACCAGCGCAAAGGCGGGCGCCGGATGGAGTCCGGCCCTCTGGATCAGCGCCGCCGCCCCGATGGTGACGGCGCCGACAAGCGCGCCCACGCTAAGATCAATGCCTCCGCTGATGATCACAAAGGTCATCCCGATCGCGACGATTCCCAGAAAGGCGTTGTCGCCGAGGAAGTTGGCGAAGACGCGGGGCGTCGCGAAACCCTCATATCTCATGGCAGCCCCCACATAAAGAATGATGAGGACAACCAGCGTCGCCAGAAATGGAATGTGCTGGCGCCGAAGGGTGAAGCCCTTCATGCCGATGCCGCCCTCCTCCGGGCAATCGCCTGGCGGAAGGCGAGAGACTGAAACAGGACAACCGCGATGATCAAGCCCGCCTTGGCGGAAAGGGCGATGGGAGGCGGAACGCCTCGAGAAAGAAGGGTCGTCGTAAGCGCCTGCATGAGCACAGCCCCCACTGCAGCGCCCGCCAAGCTGAAGCGGCCGCCGGTGAGGAGCCCTCCCCCGATGCTGACGGCCAGGATCGCATCAAGCTCCAAATAGAGGCCAGTGTTGTTGGCATCGGCGGCCTGAATGTCGGCGCAGGCAATGGATCCTGCAAGCCCTGCGGCAAGCCCGCAGACGGTGTAGGCCGCCATTTTGATGCCCCGGACGGGAAGCCCGGCAAGCTGGGCGGCTCGGGGGTTCGAGCCAACCGCTTCGGTGAAGAGTCCCCAGGCAGTCCGCCGCACCGCCAGAATCAAAGCCGCGAGGCAGACGCCGGCCAAGACGACCGGAGTCGGCAGGCCCGCAGCCGAGCCCGTGCCCAAGGCCTCGAATTCGGGCGAATCGATCACGATGATCTGACCCTGGGTGATGAGCTGGGCCACGCCACGGCCGGCCACCATCAAGGCGAGAGTCGCCACAATCGGCTGCATTCCCACCCACCCCACAAGGATTCCATTCAGGGCTCCGCAAAGGCCCGCAGCCGCGAGCGCGGCCAGAACCACCAGAGGCGCCGATGAGACCGGATCAAATGGGGCTCCCGGGGGCGGAGCCAACAGGACGCCCGCGGCCGCCGAGGCAATGGCCATAGATGACCCGACCGATAGATCAACACCCCCGGCAGCGATCACCAGAGTCATGCCCAGGCTGACCAGAACGACCGGCGCAGCTCTGTTGAGGATATCAATGAGGCTTCCGAAGACTTGCCCATCTCGGATTTCCAAGGCAAGAAAGCCGGGCGAGGCCACGGCGTTGAACAGCAGGATGAGGCCGAGACCAACAAGAGCGAAGCCATAGGGCGGCCACCCTCGCTTCACGCCTCTCCCTCTGCCATCAGGGTCATCAGAGCGGGCTCGCTAAGGGTCTCACCAGACACTTCTCCGGCCTGTCGGCGGTCGCGAAGCACGACGACCCGATGCGACAAAGCGACGATTTCCTCCAGCTCTGAGGAGCTTGCAACCACCGACATTCCCGCCTGATTGAGCTCGCCAATCTTTCGGCAAATCTCCTCGCGGCTGCCGATATCAATGCCTCGCGTCGGCTCATCCAGAAGCATCAGTTTCGGGTTGGACGAGAGCCACCGGGCAAGGATCGCCTTTTGCTGGTTGCCTCCACTCAAGCCCTCGATCGGCTGGCCCGGGTCAGAGGTCTTGATTCTGAGCTCAGCAACGCTTCGGCTAACCGCCTCTCGAGCCGACGCTTGGTCGAGGAGTCGAAAGAAGCCGCGCTTGGCCTGAAGGATGATGAGGATGTTCTGGCGGACGGAAAGACCGGGAAAGATGCCCTCGGCCCGGCGGTCTTCCGGGCAGAGCCCCAGGCCGAGTCGGACCGCTTGGCGCGGGCTTTTGATTCGCGAGGAGCCGCCCGCCCAAGCAATCTGCCCTCGGTCGGCGGGCTTGGCCCCAAAGATCATTTGCAAAGTCTCGGTGCGGCCCGATCCAAGCAGGCCAGAGAGGCCCACCGTCTCGCCGCGCCGAATCTGAAACGACACTTCCCCCATCGTCCATTTTCGGGCCAGGCCCTCCACGGTGAAGGCTGGAGGCGCGTCGCCGATCTCAGGCGCTCGACGGTCCGAGATCGAGTCCATCTCGCGCCCCAGCATCTGAGAGACCAGGGCCCGCTTCGGGAGATCTTCGACGGTCCAGTCTCCGGCCTTTCGGCCATTCCGCATGACCGTGATCGACGTCGCGGCGTCATAGACCTGGTCAAGAAAGTGGGTGACGAGGATGATGCCGAGGCCCTCTCCTCGCAGCCGCCTGAGAAGGGCGAGCAGTTCGGCGGCCTCGCGCTGATCCAGGCTGCTCGTCGGCTCATCCAAGATCAGCAGCTTGGCTTGGCGGTCGAGGGCGCGGGCGATGGCAGTGAGCTGCTGAAGCGCCGCGGAAAGCCCGCCGACGGGCCTCCGGACATCGACGTCCAGCCCCAGCCGGGCAAGCGCCCTTTGCGCCCGCTTCTCCATCGCCCGACGCCGGATGAACCCGAATGTCCGCTCCTCATCCCCCAAGGAGATGCACTCGGCAACCGACAGGTTTGGTGGGAGATTCAGCTCCTGATAGACGGTGCTGACCCCCAGGGCCTGCGCCTCAGCCGGGCTCCGGGGAGCCGCCGGGCGGCCTGCGATCAACATGGACCCACAATCGGGCCGATAGACGCCGGTGAGCACTTTGATAAGGGTCGACTTTCCGGCGCCGTTCTCTCCCATGAGAGCCCGAATCTCCCCGGCGCGCACCGAGAAGTCCACGCCCTCCAGAGCCACGACGCCGGGGAAGGTCTTTCCGACGCCGGTCAGCTCCGCAAGGGTTTCAGCCGCCATCAGCTCCCGGGGGCCGTGATGACCTTCCATTCATGGATGCCGGTGGACCATCCATCCTGCTGCTGAACAACAACCCGCAAGGCAGATGCGGCCACGGTCGGAAACTCGACGCGGCACCAGCGATCCAGCGCCGTCGGCGCCTCTTTCAGCGGCACATCCTGCCATTCGCCTTGGACCAATGCCTGCAGGCGCCATGAGGCCGGGAGCCGGCATTCGCCCCGGCCCGTGTCATCGAACCAATAGATCTCGATGGCTGACACCTTCAGCGGCTCTTTCCAAGCGTACTGGTACCACTCCTCTCCGCCCTTTCGGGGCCAGGTGTGGGCAAGCTCTGCGGGCTGCTGGCCGCTCGATTCCGGCTCAATTCCGTCCTTGATGGCCCAAGGCTGGCAGTTTCCGCTGACGCTGCTCATTGAGACTTCGGCCCGGCCTTCTGGGCCAAGAATCTTGGAGGGCAGAGGCTGGGTCGGCATCCAGACCGCCATCGAGGACCGGCCTCGGTTTGACCAAAAGCCATACGGAATCAGCTTTGCTTCGACCGGTCGGGCTGGCGTCAAGGCTTGGTACAGCCGGTTCGACCAATCCATCGGCGCTGCGGCCTCGGCACGGGCCGTGATCTGAACGATTCCTCCGAGCAGGTCGGGCTGGAACTGCGGCTTCATCTCGGCGCCACGGGGAATGACCAGCTCACGGATCGGCTCGCCATTGTCCGGGCTCTCGGCGCAGTAGATCAGCGGGCCACGCTGAACGGCCGCCAGGCCAACGTTGTCCTTGGCCTTGGGGTGGGCAGCGATCTGGCGGATTGGCATCGGCAGGTTCAGCTCCACTTGGTCGCCGCTCTTCCAGGCGCGGTCGAGCACAAAGTAGCCCTTCTCCTGCTCCGCATCGACGGCGGAGCCGTTCACCTTGACTGATGCGCCCTCGCACCAGCCGGGAATTCGCAGCCGAAGGCCGAACTTCGCAGACTCTTTGAGGTCAATCTGAACCCGGCCATCCCAGGGATAGTCGGTTTGGACCTCCATCTTTACGTCTTCCCCTCCCACTTTCGCCTTCAGCGATCCGCCAAGGTAAAGGTTCACATAGAGGCTTTCCCGAGTGGCGGCATAGGCATAGCCGCCGACAGAGGCGACCGTGCGAAGCACGTTTGGCGGGCAGCAGGCACAGCTGAACCATTCTGTTCGAGCGTGGTTGCCGTTGCTGGCCAGCGGATTCACATAGTAGTAAGACTTGCCGTCCAGGCCAACTCCGCTCAGAACGCCATTGTAGAGGGCGGTCTCCACGGCATCCATGTGACGGGCTTCTCCGCTGAGCATGGCCATTCGGTGCCCCCACATCGCCATCGCAATCGAGGCGCAGGTCTCCTGATATGCGGAAAGGTTGGGCAGGTCGTAGTCGACGGTGAAGCCTTCATTGTGCCCGCTGGGGCCGATTCCGCCCGTGACGTAGGCGCGGCGCTCGACCGCGCTTGACTACACTCGGTTCAGCATCTGGACCAAGGCGGGGTCGCCGTTCTCCTTGGCGACATCTGCCGCTCCCGACATCAGATAGGCTGCCCGCACGGCATGCCCGGCAATATCGTTTGTGTCGCAGATCGGAACGTTGTCGAGCCAATAGGTTCCGTCATACCGTTCGAGCGGGGTCGAGTGCTCCTCGGCAAAGAAGCTGGAGCCTCGCAGATAGATCATCCGCGACGTGAGGTCGAACCATCGCTGGTCACCGGTGGTTCGCCACAGCTTGACCAGAGCCAGCTCAAGCTCGGGATGGCCGGGGTATCCGACTTCTCCGGCGGGACCGTAGCGCTGATCGATGAGCGCAGCGAACTTGATCGCAATGTCGAGCAGCGATCGCTTGCCCGTCGCGGCGTGGTGGGCAACAGCGGCTTCGATCAAATGCCCGGCGCAGTAAAGCTCGTGCTGATCGCGCAGGTTCGTCCACCGCTTGTCCGGCTCCTTGATCGTGAAGTGCGAATTCAGATAGCCGTCCTCGTCCTGAGCCTCGGCAAGCAGGGCAATAATCTTGTCCAACTCCGCCTCCAGCTTGGGGTCAGGATGGGTGTGAAGGCTGTAGGAAATGCCCTCCATCACCTTGTAGAGGTCGGAATCGTTAAAGACGAAGCCCTCGTATCCGCCCATTTCTCCGGCGGCGGATCGGCGCATATTCTCAAGGTTCCCTGCCTTTTCCAGCATCTCCAGCTGCTGCCAGGCAGAGACTTTGCGGTTCACTTCCTGGCACGGCTGCCAGAATCGATCTCGAATTTGAACGGCGGTGAACGAGATGGGCTCGATGGGGCCCGACGCGGCCAAGGCGGCAGCTGCGGCGGCAGGAATCCAGATTGGCATTGGCTTAGTACTTCCGGTTGGGCAGGGCTACGGCAGCGTTTGTGCCGTCAAAAAGCAGGTCTTCGACAATGGTGCGCTTGGGCGGCTCTTTGCCTGCCATCACGTCTTCGATCGCATCGAACAGGAATGGGCCAAGGAGCGGATTGCACTCGACAGAGCAGTTCATCTTGCCTTCCGAAATCGCGACAAGCGCATCCCGGATGCCATCAATGGAGACAATCATGATGTCCTTGCCGGGGACCTTTCCGGCCTCTTCAATCGCCTGGATCGCGCCAATGGCCATGTCGTCGTTATGGGCAAAAAGGGCGTTGATCTCTGCTCCCTGGGGGCTCTTGAGCAGAGCCTCCATGACCTGCTTGCCCTGCGCCCGCTCGAAGTTGCCCGTCTGCCTGAACGGCGTCTTCATATTCGGGTAGTCGGCGAGGACCTCCATGAAGCCCTTGTTTCGGTCGTTGGCGGGAGCGCTGCCCGGAGTTCCCGTGAATTCAGCAATGACGGCCTTTCCGCCCGTCTTCTCGGCCAGCCACTTTGCGGCGCGGCGGCCCTCCTCCACGAAGTCTGCGCCAATGAACGTGACGTAATAATCTTCCGGCACATCCGGCCGGCGGTCGCTGACAATGACGGGGATGCCTGCATCCTTGGCCTCCTTAAGCACCTGCTCCCAGCCGGTCTCGACCACTGGAGCAAGGGCGATGACGTCCACGCCCTGAGCGATGAAGGTCTTGAGCGCCTTGATCTGGTTCTCCTGCTTGCCTTGAGCATCGGCAAACTTGAGGTCAATGCCCCGCTTTTCCGCTTCGGCCTTGATCGATTCGGTGTTGGCCGTGCGCCAGGCGCTTTCGGCTCCGATCTGGCTGAAGCCGACCGTGATCTGCTTGGCCGCTCCCTCCGGCTTGGCCCCGCTGCCCTGGGC
>JBGSIR010000290.1:0-2667 GCA_041742415.1 Fimbriimonadaceae bacterium
GCCTCGTCGGCATCGTGGAAACCGAAGACGGACTCTTCCTTGAATGGGCCGGCCACCCCCTCGCCCCCCTCCACGATTTCGCCCTCTAAACCGTCAAGACAGTCCTGGCAGATGAGTCAAGAGTCTTATGTCACCGAACAAAGCAGCGGGGGAAGGCAAGAGCGGGAGTCGGCGGTCAACCCTCTCAGGCTAGTGAGAGCGGTTGTGCCTTTTCGAAAGCGCTTAGGCGCTGACCGGGGCCCGCTCGTAGAGGCCGTCCATCACCCGCTGGTAGCCGCCGCTGGTCACCCAGCGCTCCAGCTCCTGCGTGCGGTGGACGGGCATGGGGTGGGTGCTGGTGGCGCCCATGGTCAGCCAGACCAGTGCCTTGCCGATGGTGTCCGTCACCTCGCTGTCCTGATAGGCGCGGCTTTGGTCCAAGAAGGCTTCGACGTTCTGCTCGTGGCTCAGGCGGTTGGGCCCGGCGGTGAGCGAGAGATTGGCCTGGGCGCTCACGTTGAAATCCTGGGTGCAGAGCAGCCCGGCGCGGTCGCAGGTGATCTCGGCCTGGCGGGCCCATTCAAAAAAGGCGAGCATCAGCCCGATGGAGGCGGCGTCGCCCAGCCCGAGGGTGCGTCGGCCCAGGTGCTCCAGAAGCGGAATCAGGAAGCGTGCCATCTCGAAATAGAGCACGTGGCCGCACTTGATATGCCCCAGCTCGTGGCCCATCAGGTGCAGGAGCTGGTCGTCGTCCAAGGTGTCGATGATGGAGCTGCGCAGGGTGATATAGGGCCGGTCCACGCCGCCTGTCCAGGCGTTTGGGAAGGGGTTGCTCGTCACATAGAGCTCCGGCACAGGCATGTCGAGCGTGGCGCAGGCCTCCTCCAAAATCCGCTGGAGCGTGGGATACTGATTCGGCCCGCACCGCACGCTGGACGCCATATTGAGCGCCGCCATCCAGCGGTCAAAGCCCAGCTCGTGGAACTTGCGGAGCGCCAGCGGAAAGAGCGGCACTTTGCGCAGGGCGTTCAGGGCCTTGCGGTCAGCGTCGCTCTGAAAAGCCTCCACGCTGATCTTGGGAAATTGTCTGCGCTCCATGCCAATGCAGTCTACGCCAGATAGGCCGCAGAGGATGCCGCCTCCAGGCGCGACCGTATACTGACTTGAATGCTTCGCGCGCCGTGGAAGATGGATCCGCGCATCCGGGAGGCTCTTATGGAGCAGCGCGGGTCGATCATCCGCGGCCTTCTCTGTGTGGCGGTGGCCTCGGCGCTCACCCTGGCGGTGCTCCAGCTCACCCGCGAGTCCTTCGTGCAGATCGGCCGGGCCACCGCCCAGCCGGTGGATGTCACGCAGGAGATGCCCAGCGAGGACATCGTGGCCAAGGCCTTCGGCGTCACGGTGGAGGAGGCCCGCGAGCGGCTCCAACAGGCGGCCCCCGAGACCGGCGAAACCGAGAGCGAGCGCGAAAGCCGCCAATCGGACGCTTTAGGCAAGATCGGCCTGCTCTCGCTGGGCGTCATCTTCGTCTTCGCCTTCCGCTACTTCTTTGCGCGGGGCCAGCAGTTCTTTCTCAGCCGGGCGGCGGCTCGGCTCAGCACCAACCTGCGGCGGCGGCTCTACGCCAAGCTGATGCGCCTTCCGCTGCGCTACTACGGTGAAAAGCGGCTCGGCGGGCTCCAGAGCGTGCTCACCAACGACGTCAACGTCTATCAAAACGCCATCGGCCTCGTGCGAGATTCAGTGGATGGCCCGATCAAAGCCGTCGGCGCCCTCACGTTTATCTTCGTCACCAATTGGCAGCTCGGCCTCATTGCCCTGGCTTTTGTGCCGGTGATCGGCGTCTTTGCCCAGCGCAACAGCCGCAAGATGCGCAAAGCCCAGGCGCAGGTGCAGGACGACCTCGGCGACCTCAGCACGCTCTCGATGGAGTCGATGAACGGCGTGCGCATCATCAAAAGCTTTGCCGCCGAAGGCACGATGACGCAGTCCTTCGACCGCTCTGCCGAGCGAAGCTATCAGAGCCAGCTTGAGGCCATCCGCCGCGTCTCCAGCCTCAAGCCCATGGTGGAGCTCATCGGCGCCACCGCCCTCGCGGCGCTCATCTATGTCTGCGGCTGGCTGGCCAATTGGGGCGTGCTGGCGGTGGCCGACATCATCACCGTCACCCTGGCCATGGACTATGTGAAGCAGGGCTTCAACTCCATCGCCAACGCCCAGAACGTGTATTCACAGGTGCAGGCCGCCAGCGCCCGCATCCACGCCGAGGTGCTGGACTGCGAAGAGGAGCCGATGGCGCTTCCGGGCCAAGTTGAGCTGGCCGAAGTGGCGGGGCGCGTCGAATTTGAGAACGTCGGCTTCATCTATCCCGACGGCACCGAGGCCGTGTGCGGGGTGAGCTTTGTGCTGAATCCGGGCGAATCGCTGGCCCTCGTCGGCAGCAGCGGCGCCGGCAAAAGCACGATCGCCGACCTGCTTCTTCGGTTCAATGAGCCCACTTCGGGCCGCATCCTGCTCGATGGCGTGGATGTCCGCACGCTCCGCGGCGACTGGTACCGCCGCCGACTGGGTGTGGTTCCCCAGCAGACTTTCCTCTTTGCCGGAACGGTGGAGGAAAACGTGAAGCTCGGCGCCCCGGATGCGACCCGCGAAGAGGTGGAGCGCGCCTGCCGCGCCGCCCACGCCGAC
>JBGSIR010000291.1:0-3447 GCA_041742415.1 Fimbriimonadaceae bacterium
GTCGCGCTCCTTCTCCGCGCCCAGAGTCATGGGCGGCGACCACTCTGATTCATCCTTTTGGGGCTGGGCGCCAAGGGCTCCGCTGGCTTGGGCCAGGGCCTCCAGCGTAGTCGGCTCGCCCACCACATTGAAGACGCCCATCTGGCTGGCTTCCAGGCAATGAACGCAGAACTCGGCCAGGTCTCGGCCATCAATCCACTGCACCGGCTGGTCGAGCCGGCTTGGCAGCGGGCCCTCGCCCAGCGCCCACCAGGTGAAGCGGTCGGTGGGGTCATAGGGGCCGGCCACGATGCCGGGCCGCAGGATGCACGCGGTCTGCCCCCAGGCTTTCAGGAACTCGTCTTCGCACATCACCTTCAGCCCGCCATAGCTCTCGCGGCTCACTTCGGCGTTGGCATCGTGCCATTCGATGCGGGGGGATTCTTCGGTGATGCCGGGCAGCGAGAAGTCGCGGTAGACCGAGATGGTTGAGATAAACAGCGCTCGCCCGATGCGGCCATCCAGCGCCGCAGCGAGGGATGTGACTTCGCCAGGCCGATAGGCGCTCACGTCCACTAGGGCGTCCCATTCGCCGTCCAGCTTGTCCAAATCAGTGTTTCGGTCGCCGATGATGTGGGCGGCCTCGGGGAAAAGATCAGCCCCGCTCTGGCCCCGGTGAAACAGCGTCGGCTGGTGGCCTTTGGCCAGCAGAGCCTCCACAATGTGCCGCCCCACAAACCGCGTTCCGCCCATCACGAGAACTTTCATGCCTCATCTTGCTCCCGCCGAATTGTTAAGAGCAGGATAAGGCCCATATGGCTGATGTATGGTTGGCGCATGAGAGTCGCGCCCTTTGCAGCCCTCCTCATCTTGGCTGCCCAGGCCCCTGCCCAAAAGCTTCCTGGCTCGGACATCGTCGCAACGGGCCGCGCCATCTCGCCCGTTGGCCGCCACATCAATGTCGGCAGCTATCCTGTAAAAGGCGTGCTTAGCCCCGATGGCCTCTATGCGGTCTTCACGGACATTGGCTTTCGGCAGCAGCTCTCCGTCATCAGGCTTCGGGATGGCCAGCTCATGCAGAAGCTGGAGTTCAACGCCCGCCCCCAGGGGCAGCCGATGGAGGGGCTCTACTATGGCCTCGCCTTCCGCCCGGGCACCCGGATGCTCTATGTGAGCCGAGGCGCCGAAGACAAAGTCTCCATCTTTCGGCTGGGCCAGCGGGGCGAGCTGGTGCCGATGGGCGAGATTCCGCTGCCCACTGCGCCAGGGAGCTATGTGCCGAACAACCCCGCGGGCATCGCCTTCAATGCGATGGGCAATGTGATGGCGGTGGCCTTCAACCAGACCGCCCATGACACGGACTATAGGGGCCGCACCGCCCTGGTGAACCCAGATACGGGCCAAATTCTGCGCATGGTGCAGCACGGCGGCTATCCGCTGGACGCCACATTTTCCTTTGGGAAGTTTCTCGTTGGCTCAGAGCGGGACGGCATCGTGCATGCCATCAGCGAGGAAGGGCTGGTGACCGACATCCGCACCGGCGCCGCCCCGGTCGGGCTGGCCGCCGGCCGCTTCGGCCGCAACGCCCTCGCAGTCAACAGCGCCAGCGACACGCTCAGCGTGCTCTGGGAAGGCAAAACGGCCGGCACGATCCTTCTGCGCCCGGCGGGTCTCGATGGCCTTCCGGGCACGGAGCCCCTGGAGGCCGCCTTCAGTCCGGATCAAGCCACGGCCTATGTCACCTGCTCTGGCCTAAACGCCGTTGCGGTGGTGGATCTGCAAAAGCAGGAGCTGAAAGGCTACATTCCCACCGGCTGGCTGCCCACCGGAATCGTGGTGAGCCCCGACGGCCGCACCCTGGCCGTGGCAAGCGCCAAGGGCATTCAGCCCCGCAACCCGAACGGCAAGCCGGTGGGCAGCTTGGGAACCTATGGCCCCAACATCATGGAGGGCACGGTCTCGCTGATTGACGTGCCCAGCGACAAAGATCTGGCCCGCCTCACCGCGCAGGTCTTGGCCAACAATTTCGTGCGCGAAGCCGAAGCCGGCCCCACTCATCCCAAGTTTCTTGATCCTGGCATTGAGCATGTCATTTACATCGTCAAGGAAAACCGCACCTATGACAACGTTTTGGGCGACCTGCCGCAGGGCGTGGGCGATCCTTCGCTCTGCCTCTTTCCCCGCCGCGTGACCCCCAACCAGCACGCCTTGGCCGAGCGCTTTGTGCTTCTGGACAACTTTCATGTGAACGCTGAAGTGAGCCAGGACGGCTGGGTGCACTCGACGGCCGGCATGATCAGCGCTTTCGCCAGCCGCAACACGGTCTATGACTACAGCGGGCGACAGCGCAACTACGACACCGAGGGCGCAAACAACAACGTGCCGGTTGACCTCATCGGCATTCCCGACGTGAGCACGCCCGCCAGCGGATACATCTGGGATCACATGGCCAAGCACGGCGTCACCTACCGCAGCTATGGCTTCTTCTCCAGCTTCGGCGCCTCGCCCGACACGACGACTCCCGGCATGGAGCAGCTCGTGCCCAATGGCCCCCAAAAGAAGGCCCTGCTGGGCAATGCCGACCTCAACTTCCTTAAGTACGACTTGGAGTACGCCGACAGCGAAGCCTATGAGAAGCATGGCTGGAGCTGGCCTCGCCAGAAGAAAACCTATGGCGAGCACGGGGCCCCCAGCCGCTTCAGCGCCTGGAAGCGTGAATTCGACCAGTTTGTGAGCCAAGGCAAAATGCCTCAGTTCATGATGGTGAGGTTTGGCCAAGACCACACCAGCGGCACACGCGCAGGCCAGCCGACGCCCGAGAGCATGGTCGCCGACAATGACTACGCTGTCGGCCAGCTCGTGGAGGCCGTGAGCAAGAGCCCCTTCTGGAAGAAGACCGCCATCTGCATCCTGGAGGACGACGCCCAAGCCGGCATTGACCATGTGGACAGCCACCGGTCCATCGCCTTCGTCATCAGCCCCGCCATCCGGCGCGGCACGCACGACAGCCGGTTCTACAACACCTCATCGATGATCCGAACCATGGGTCTGCTGCTCGGCCTGCCTGCCATGAGCCAGTGGGACGCCTGTGCTTCGCCCATCAGCGTGTTCGGGCCGAAGTTCGACAACGACGAGCCTTATGAAGCCATCCTGCCCGACCGCGAAATCATCGCCAAAGCCAACGAGCCGGGCGCCTTTGGCCAAGCCGAGAGCGAACTGATCTCGAACTACTTTGAGGAGTCGGTGAAGGACGAGGACCTCAACCTTATCCTCTGGCGCGCCATCAAGGGCCCCAACGCCCCGCTGCCTCCGCTTCGCCGAAGCTGGATCGACCGGGCGATGGCAGAGGGCAAAGACTAGGCGCTCTCCACCCGCAGCTCGCTGGAGCCGATGCGGATGGTGTCTCCCGGGCCGGCGACGGCTTGGGGGATGCGCTGGCCGTTGACGAAAGTGCCGTTGGTGCTGCCG
>JBGSIR010000292.1:0-4059 GCA_041742415.1 Fimbriimonadaceae bacterium
GCATCGTGCCGTTGTCCTGCAGCCCGCCATAGACGTTGAAGGGCTCCTTGGTGTCCACGGCGATGGTGGTGAACTGGCCCACGGGCATGGATGAGTTCAAATGCCGCCAGTTTTCGCCGTTGTCGCGGCTGAGATAGACGCCGCCATCGTTGCCGTTCCAGATGATGCCTGGTCGGCGGGGATCGATGAAGAGGGCGTGGTGGTCGACGTGGTTGCGCCGAGCGATGGACTCCCAAGTGGCGCCGCCATCGGTGGAGCGAAGAAGCGGGACGCCTGTGGTGTAGACCACATCGGGGTTCTGCGGGTCGACTTCGATCTTGTTCCAGTAGTAGCCGCCGTGGTTGCCCATGCGGCCGCTGACGTTCTTCCAGGTTCGCCCGGCGTTATCGCTTCGCCACACTTCGGCTTCGCGCTGGCGGCGGTCCAGCAGGCCCGGATCGGCGCGGAGGAAGAGGTCGAACAGCGCCGTCATGCTGAGGCTGCCGTCTTTGATGCCCTTCATGACGTCGTCGATCTGAGCGTCGGCCGGCAGATACCGGCGAATGAAGGCGAGGGCGCCATCGGCCTCGGCGGCCTGGCTGGCCGTCATTTTTCGCAGGCGCAGCAGGGTGAGCTGGCCGCTGGGGGTGCGCTCATCAATCAGGTCCTGCTCCAGGTCGGGGCCGGTGTTCTCGGCGAACATATAGACGCGGTCGGGGCGGGAGGGAGAGACAGCGAGTCCGGCGCGGCCCAGGTCCACTCCCGCCGGCAGTCCAGACAGTTTTGTCCAGGTTTTGCCTCCATCCATAGACTTATAGACCGCGCTTCCGGGGCCGCCTTCCAGGATGTTCCAGGCGCGGCGGTCGCGCTCCCATGCGGCGGCATAGAGCACGTCGGGGTTGCGCGGGTCCATTTCAAGGTCGATGACGCCCGTTCGGTCATCGGTCTTCATCACCTGCTCCCAGGTGCGGCCGCCGTTGGTGGTTTTGAAGATGCCGCGCTGGCCGCCCTGGCTGTAGAGCGGGCCGATGGACGCGACGTAGACGGTCTCTGCGCTGCGCGGATGGATGAGAACTTTTCCGATATGGTGCGTTTCCTCCAGCCCCATGTGCTGCCAGGAGGCGCCTGCATCGGTCGATTTGTACATGCCGAGACCGCTGTAGCTTGTTCTTTGGCTGTTGTTTTCGCCCGCTCCGATCCAGATGGTTCGGCCGTCGTCGCTCACGGCGAAGTCGCCGATGCCAAAGCTGCTTTCGTGGTCAAAAAGCGGCTCCCAGGTTTCTCCATCGGTCTCGGTGCGCCAAAGCCCGCCTGTGGCATAGGCCACAAAGGTCTGGTTGGGCAGGTTCTTGGGCGACTCAATGTCCACGACGCGCCCGCCCTGCACCGTGGGGCCGATGTTGGTCCACGGGAGCCGGGCAAAGGGAGACCGGGCCTGCATGGCCTGGCGCTGGGCAAAAGCTTCGATTCGAACACGGCCGGGCATGGCCTTGACGTCGGGCAGGTGGAACTGACGGAGCTCGGCAGCTTTGTCCGCCGGGTTCCGCAGGGGAACCGGTCGGATGTCATCGGCCCAAAGCAGGGCAGCGGCAAGCGGAAGCATAATGGCGGAGTATCGCACGAGAGGGCCTGCGGAATGGAAGAGAAGATGTGGACGCGGCTGGAGGCCGAAGCAAGGGCCGTGATGGAGAACGCCTATTCCGAGCACAGCGGGGTGAAGGTGGGCGCGGCGGTGCTGGACGAATTTGGCCGCATCCATCGCGGCTGCAACGTTGAGAACGCCAGCTTTGGCCTGACACAGTGCGCCGAGCGCAGCGCGATTTGCCGCATGGTGGCCGATGGCGGGCACCGCATTCAGGCGGTGGCGGTCGTGAGCTCTTTGCCGAAAACGATCATGCCCTGCGGCGCCTGCCGGCAGGTTCTGCTGGAGTTCGGCCCCCAGGCCAGGGTGCGCTGCTTTGGGCCCGCGGCGATGGAGGAATGGACCGTGGTGGACCTGATTCCCGGCGCCTTTGTCCTATCGCCCGGTGAGGCCAGCGACAACGAATCGGAAGACTCAGCCGTCTGAATGGATAGAACAATGAAAAGGTGGATGTTTGCCTTGGGATTTCTCGGTGTGGCCATCGGGCTGGCGTTGATATTGGCGGCTCAGCTTCGGTCGCTTGAGGATATTGATTTGGGCGGCTTTGCCCTCGACTGAGTCTTCACGAATCCTCGCAATTTTGCCCAGGAGGGGGAGCAGTGGGTGCGGAATGAACCGCTCGTGGCTCGTCTGTCTATCCGCTCCCTTGCCTTCGCGGCTGTCTCGCTGCTGGCGGCTTTGGCCGCAGCCCAAACCCCGAATGTGAAAGTCACGATCGGCGGCAATGGGCAAAATGATGGCCGAAACAACATCATTCTGGACTATGTCCAGTACAGCGAGACTGAAATCTATACGGAATTCATCCGCCCGCAGGGCTTGATCAGCCTGAACATGTCGGAGAATACGTGGCGCAGTGGGCAGCTTGATGTCATCGCCGGCAAGAACACGACGGGGATTGGCTATAATCGAGTGTTCCCAGACAATCGGAACAATCGGGCGGACAGCGGCGAAATTTCCCGCGACGCCTTCAAAAATGAAGTTCTGAAAGCCAGCCAAAGCCGCAACCTGAACTGGTTTATCAACAGCGGAGTGACCGACACTACGTTCGAGATGACGATGGACTCTAGTCAGGACCCCCTGCGCCATCGAATCCTCTTTTTTGAGCGTGGCCCCGGTGGGCCCAACTCAATCATCCAGCTTGAAGCCGTCGATGCACAAGGGCGCAAGATTGGCAATGCAGTTCGCATCAATCCGAGCCAGGGCCATATGATCCGTCATGACTTTGGTGGGCGAGATCGAGATGCGGCCGTCTATGCCACAACCGATGGCAACAATGGCAAGCAGGAGCTCGGCTTTTACGACCTGCATGTCAGCGACTTTGGCGTCAGCTCAGTGTCCTTTCTTCGCTTCAACACGCCGGGATCCTTTGGCTTTAGCGGTGACCTTCAGCCCGACTTTAAGATCATGGGAACCAACGCCCCGGTGCCCGAGCCCGGAACGATGCTTGCCATCGGCGCCGGCGCGGCCTGTATGGCTTGGCGGCGCAAGCGGGCCGCGTAGCCCACACACACGATCCACCTCGGAGGCCCAGGGCAGCATTGCCCTGGGCCTCTGTGCGTTGAAATCCCAGCAATTCGATCGGTTTCCAGTTCTCAATCGGTGGTTTGGCACAAAGGCTGCCTTCTATTGAGACAAGCGCCAAAAGGCGTTTGAGTGAGATAATGAAGACCACCTTGACTCTTGCCCTCTCCGCCTTTGCGGTTTCGGCATTTGCCACCCCGACTGCCCAGATCCGAGTGGATGGAACGAACAACGCCAAGAACGACATTTTCTTGGACTCCATCACCTACAGCAACTCCGAGATCTACACCGATTTCATTGCGGCGTCGGCCATTCGAAGCTTCCAGACCGGAAGCGGCCACGCCAAGACGAACCACCGCGTGGTGGCCGGCCCGAACAGCAAGACTGTCGCCGACAAGACCATGGTGCTGGACAACGGCAATGGCCCCCGAACCGGCGACGAAGTCAGCCAGAGCGTGTTTGTTGACAATGCTTTGAAAGCCATCAACAGCCGCAACCTCAACTATTTCTACGACATTCAAAACGGCGACGCCCACTTTCAGATGACCCTGGACTACAGCCAGGATCCTCTGAAGCACAAGCTCTTCTTCTTCGAGCGCGGACCGGGCGGCCCGAACAGCGTCGTCAAGCTGGAGGCCGTGGACAAGAATGGCAACCGCATCGGCAACGCCGTCATTGTCAACCCCAGCAAGCGAAACCAGACCAACATTGACGCGGTCACGTGGAACAGCGGTGAAAAGCTGACCCATAGCGGATCACAAGACTTGGGCTACTACGACCTGAACATCAGCGACTTTGGCGTGAACAGCATGAGCTACCTGCGTATCTCCACCCCGGGAACCTTTGGCTTCCGCGGAGCCGACAACGCTCCTGACTTCACGGTTCTCGCCTCGGCCGCTCCGGTGCCCGAGCCCGGC
>JBGSIR010000293.1:0-3705 GCA_041742415.1 Fimbriimonadaceae bacterium
CGCACCCGACGCTCCCCGCGAAGCCATTCGCATGGCCAGCGGGCGGCCGGGCTTTGGCGTGGCGACTTGGCGCGGTGAGGAGCGCATGATTTGGGGAGCCATCTTGGCCTCTGCGCTGCCGGGCCGGTCCGTGGAGCTTCATCAGGGCTCGCCCGACATGCTCCAGCCTTCAGATGGAGCCCCGCATTGGGGATCGGAGACGCCCCGCGCAGACGGGGAGGCCGTCTTTGTGCAGACCGTGGAATCGGCGCTGCGCCTGCTGCGGGAAGGGGTGATGGACAAGGTGGTGCTAAGCCGAACCATTCATGCCCCGCACCAAGAGGCCTCCCCCTGGCCAGCCTTCCAGAGGCTCTGCGGACGCTATGAAGGGGCGTTTTGCGCGGCGGTTTTCCTGCCGGGCGAGGGCCTTTGGATGTGCGCCTCGCCCGAGCTGCTGGTCTCGCGGGAGCCCGATGGCCGCATGAGAACCATGGCCCTGGCCGGCACGCGCCCCCTGCCCGACAGCGGACTGGCGGAGGACGCCGCATGGAGCCAAAAAGAGATTGAAGAGCAGGCACTGGTGAGCCGCTCCATCATTCACGAGTTCAAGAGGGTGCGCCTGCGCGAGTTTCGGGAGGCAGGACCGCGGTCCTCGGCGGCAGGGCCGGTGGCGCACCTGCGCACCGACTACGAAGTGGACTGCGCGGCCATCGAGCGCGAAGATCTGCCCGACATCATGAAGGGGCTGCTGCACCCCACCAGCGCCACCTGCGGCATGCCTCGCGAGGCGGCGCGGCGATTCATCGACCGCCACGAGCCGCACGATCGGCGCCTCTATTGCGGCTATTGGGGGCCAGTGGGCGTGAAGGGAGCCTCCCGGATGTATGTGAACCTTCGCACCATGCGGTGGATGTCTGATTCTGTCTGCATTTATGCCGGAGCCGGCATCACTCAGGGCAGCAAGGCCCGGCAAGAGCTGGCCGAGACCAGCTGGAAGGCCGACACCCTGCGGCGGATTTTGCATGGGTGAGCGCGAATTTCGGCTGTGGGCGCAGGCCCTGCGGCGCCTGATCGCCGGCGGAGTGGCGCACTGGGTCGCCTGCCCCGGGTCGCGCAATGCGCCGCTTCTCCGCCTTTTGGTGGAGCTGGGCGTGAAGCCTCTTTCCGTGATTGATGAAAGGTCCGCCGGCTATGCCGCGCTGGGAATGGCGCAGCAGAGCGGCCAGGCGGCGGCAGTGGTGACGACATCGGGCACGGCCGCCCTCAACCTGATCCCCTCTGCCGCCGAAGCCTGGTTTGCTCACACCCCCGTGCTTTTTCTCACCGCCGACCGGCCACCGCAATGGCTGGAGCAGCAGGATAACCAAATGGTGCACCAGTCCGGCGTCTTCGGCCCGCATGTCGCGGCGTCACTCACCGCCGAAGCCGCCCGGCCTGGCCCGGAGGGCGAGTGGGCGATGCGCCGAGTGGTGGAGGACTGCCTTTGGGAGCTTCGGCGGGGGCTGCCGGTGCACTTGAATGCTCCGCTTGAGGAGCCGCTTTATCTTTCCGGCGATTGGGTTGAAAAGCCTGCCGCCGCCGGGCCTCTCGACGGTTGTTCATCTGTCGTGGAAGGCGGCCAGGAGCTGGTCGAGGCATGGGCAAATGCCGAATCGCCCGTTTGGCTGGTGGGGTTGAATCACCGCTTTCGGGCGCCTGGACCGCCGAGAATGGGTGATCTGCTTTCGGGGATGCCCAATCCTGCCCCGCCGGAGTTTTGGATCGATGCGCCAGGCTGCGCGCCCGACTTGGTGGTGACGGAAGTCGGCCCGCACCTCTCCAAGCGGATCAAGTCAGTGCTTCGGGAGACGAAAGGCCTCCTTCATTGGCACATCGGCCCTCGCCGCCCGGCGGATGTGTTTTGGGCGGGCGTTCGGAGCCTGTCCGCTGTGCCGAAAGGGGATTGGCAAGACCCCTGCGGACCTGCTCGCCGAGCGGCAGTTGAGCGGGGATTTGAACTTGTTCAGCGCCTCATTGAGCTTGAGGGCCCCACCGACCATAAAGCGGTCCGGCAAGTTCAGCCCTTTTTGAGTCGCCTGGGCGGCCTTCATTTGGGCAGCAGTTTGGCCGTCCGCATCGCGGCTCAGGTGCTTCGTCCACCGAATGGTCTGCGATGCTTCAGCAATCGCGGAGCGAGCGGCATTGACGGCTGCCTCAGCGCCGCCGCCGGACACGCCAAAGCTGACCCCGACCGCCTTCATTTGGCCATCGTGGGAGACGTGACGCTGCACTACGATCTTGCGGGTCTGGCTTGGGCGCCGCCCAACCTTCGGGTGCTCTGCCTGAGGAACGGCGGGGGCGCGATTTTTCGGGCGTTGGAGCGTCCTTCGGGACCCGAAGCGTTTGAGACCCTTCTCCGCACGCCGCCGCCCCGATCCTGCCAAGGCTTCTGTCAAGATGCGGGAATCGGGCATGAGCGGTGTTCGGTTGAAACGAGTCTTCAGGCGCCATTGGAGAGGCTCTTGGCCCCTTCTGCCAGGGCCAGTGTCCTGGAAGTCGAGACCGATGGCGAACTGACCGCCTTCCTGCACCGCAGAATTCAAAAGGAGCTGAAAACCGCGCATGAGCATTGAGACCATTCAGATTTGGCGGCGGGACTGGCAGCCGATCAAGCAGTACGAGGAGATCACCTTCACCCTGCTCGACGGCGTCGCCCGCATCGCCATTAACCGCCCGGAGAAGCACAACGCCTTCACCCCGCGCACGATTCAGGAGATGATCGACGCGATGCACATCTGCCGCGAGCGGAGCGACATCAGCGTCATCATTCTGACCGGCGAGGGCGGGCGCGCTTTCAGCAGCGGCGGCGACCAGAGCATCCGCGGTCACGGCGGATATGTCGGCGAGGATGAAGTGCCCCGGCTGAACGTGCTGGATCTTCAGCGCATGATTCGATCCATGCCGAAGGCCGTTATTGCGGCCGTGGCGGGCTGGGCCATCGGCGGCGGACATGTTCTCCATGTGGTGTGCGACCTGAGCATCGCGGCCGACAATGCGCGGTTTGGGCAGACCGGCCCAAAAGTCGGCTCTTTCGATGGCGGATTCGGCGCCTCCTACCTCGCGCGGGTTGTCGGGCAAAAGAAGGCCCGGGAAATCTGGTTCCTTTGCGACCAGTACGACGCCGAGGAGGCCTTGGCGATGGGGCTTGTCAACCGTGTGGTGGAGCTGGACAAGCTCGAAGACGCCGTGATGGAGTGGGCCAAGAAGATTCGCGCCAAATCCCCCTTGGCGATCCGTATGCTCAAGCGGGCATTCAACGCTGAGCTTGATGGCCAGGCCGGGCTGCAGGAGCTGGCTGGCGACGCGACGCTCCTCTACTACTTGAGCGAAGAGGCCAAAGAGGGCAAGCAGGCCTTCCTCGACCGCCGCGAGCCTGATTTTGAGCAATTCCCCAAGTTCCCTTAGCGCCTGGTTGGGCGCACTGCGCCTGAGGACGCTGCCACTCGCCACGGCTCCCATTGTCGTGGCGGGGGGGCTTGCGGCCCATGAGGGCCGTTTCCACCTTTTGGTGTGGCTGTTGTGCCTGGCAACGGCGGTGCTTCTGCAGATCGTTTCGAACTTGGCGAATGACTTGGGAGATGCGCTTAAAGGGACGGACGACGAAGCCCGGCAAGGCCCGCGGCGGGCGGTGGCTTCCGGCGCGATCTCGCCTGAGGCGATGAAGCGGGCGGTGGCCATCTCGGCCGC
>JBGSIR010000294.1:0-9485 GCA_041742415.1 Fimbriimonadaceae bacterium
GCCGCGACAAGGCGATGCGCTCGGCCCGCAGCCTCAGCTTCCCCAAGCTCGCGGCCTGCATTCAGGCCATCCACGAAGCGGATGCCGAGATCAAGGGAATCCTTGACTCGGCATCCACCCGCGAGAGCCTGGAGCAGATGATTCTGCGCATGGCCCGCGCCTGCGCGCGCTAGTCCTGCGGCAGCCGAGCGTGCTTTTCCAGCCACGCCACCCATCGGGCCCACATGTCCAGCCGAGTCTCCATGCCGCGCTGGCCGTGGTCCTCATAGGGATACATGTAGAGCGCGGTGGTCTTGCCGAGGGCTTCCAGGGCATCGAACATGCGCAGGGAGTTGATGGGAGAGGTGCCCATGTTCTGGTCCTCGGCCCCGTGGTACATCAGCATCGCGCCAGTCATGTTTTCGGCATGGAGCATGGCGCTCATGCTGGTGTAGACCTCGCGGCCCTGCCAAAGCTGGCGCGATTCGCGCTGAAAGCCAAAGGGCGTGAGGGTGCGGTTGTAGTTGCCCGCCCCCGCGATGCCGGCACGGAAGAAGGGGGTGTGGATCATGGCGTTGGCCGTGCCGAATGCGCCGTAGCTGTGCCCGCCAATGGCCAGCATCCGCCGGTCGATGAGCTGCCTTCGGTCCAGCTCATCAATCACCGCATACATGTTGTTGCGGAGCTGGCTGACGAAGGTGTTGTTCGCCTCGGTCGAGGGGCCAGTGATGGGGCAGTCGGGGAAGACGGCCACGTAGCCGAGCTGGTTGAGATGGCGGATATTGCTTGAGCTGGGAGTCTGGAAAGCGTTCTTGTTGAACGTTCGCTGTCCTCGGTCATAGGTGGCCTGGTCGGTGAACTCTGTCGGATAGTGCCAGAACATCGCCGGCCGGTCGCGGCCATCAATGGCGTATCGGGGCAGCCAGACTTCGACATAGAACTTGAACCCATCGGCCCGCGTCACCTGCACCCGCTCAAAGCGGCCCTGGGTGAGCTCGGGGGTCATGTCCTTGTTGTCGGTGAGCCGCGTGCGCGATCCACCGGCCATCAGGTCGTAGTTCTGCGGCTCGGTCGGGCTCTGCCAAGAGATCATCAGCCGGCTGGCTTCGTCGTCCAGCGGGTCGGCGGTTTCGAACTTGTCTGCGCTGCTTTCAAAGAGGCGCGTGGTCTTGCCGTCTTCGGTGCTGAGCCGGTCGAGAAAGCCCTTGGGGGCCACTTTGTCGGGGTCCTTGTCGTACCGGACGCCGCCGAGATAGAGGCTCATGCCGTCGGCGCTGATGCGGGCGACTCGGCCTCCCTTTGCGCCGGGCTTGGTTTCCAGGCTGCCCGGGGTGGTGTAGAAGTCAGCGCCGCGAAACTTCATCAGCTCCTTCTCTTCCCCGCCCCATTCGCGCAGCAGGCTCCAAACCGTCTGCCCGCCATCGGTGCGGGTGATGACGCCGCCCTTCACGCTGGGCAAGAAGGTGATGGAGCCAATCTCCTTCTCACTTTCCCAAACCACTTCGGTGTCGTCTTTGCCGAACGGGGCCTTCCAAAGCATCAGGCGGTCGGTCTGCTTGCCGTCCTTGTCCTTCTTGCTCTTCTGCAGGTAGGTGAGCCCGGCGCCATCGGGCCGCCAGGCCAGGCCTCGGCGAGGCTCCTCCTCCTCCTTCTTTTCCTCCTTCGGCTTGGGAGCGTCGGCGGGCAGGCGAGAGCTGAGCTCAAGCACTTCCTTGCCGTCCTTGTCCAAAATCAGCTCCCGGCTGGCGAAGCTCGACCAGGGGAAAAGATAGGTGTACGGAGTGGTGATGACGGTTGCCAGATAGCCCTGGCCGCCCGGCCCGGCGTTTACGCTGCGGTACTGCCGCGGCTCGCCCACATTCTGCGCCCGGCCATTGGCCAGGTCCACTACGGCAAGCTGGCCGGTAGTGAGGTGCGTAAACAGCGCCGCTTCGTCGGGATCCTTCAGCAGATCGGCATGGGTGCGAAGGCCCTCTTTGGCGTCTGTGCTCACCCGCACCAGCGGGCTTCCGAGCGGGCTCAAGTTCGGCGCGGCGGCGCTTTGGGGCTCCAGCACCACGGCGGCCTTCATGCCATCAAAGAGCCATTCAAAGCCATCGACCAGCGTGGTCTTGAGGCGCCTCGGAAAGGCCTTCCGGGCCTGGCCGTTGGAAGCGTCGGCGGCGTAGAGAAAGTCGCCGGAGGCCGTGTGGCCGACAAAAACAACCTGGCGGCCGTCTTCGGTCCAGCGCAGCCCGCTGAGGCCCATGGGCTCGGGCAGCCTCAGCTCCACCTTGGCGCCACCCGTCATCGAGTGGATGGCGGCGGTGCTGTCGCTTCGGGCGGTGTTCTCCCGGCCGCGCATCGTCTCGGGATCAATCTGCAGGCCCGCCAAGTTCAGCCATTGCTTGCCCATGCGCTCCAAAGGCGTCATTCCTCCGCTGTGGATCGAGACAAACCGCGTTCCATCCGGACTCATGGCTCCGGGGCGGACGTGGCTCTGCCAATCGGCGGTCACCGACCGCTCAATCGCCGCCGGGGGCCGGATGTAGCCCTCGGCCTTCAGCGCTTCATCGTGGGGAGTGCTGGCGGCCAGCACAGACGCAAAGACAAGCATGGGCGGACAATACCCAGCCCAGCCTTGAAACGCGCAAATTTATGGAGAAGCGTGGCCGTGCAGAGCAATGCAGCCGTCCAGCATCTCCACCCGGGTCAGCTCCACCTTCAGCGGCAGATCGGCCGCCGAGAACACAGGGTTCAGCCGATCGAGCTGGCCTTCCAGAGCAGACTTCACCGGACCGGGGGCGCTCACCGAAACGAGCCGGACGTGAAGCTCTTTGCCGCCCACAACCTCCAAAACGCACTCCGCCTCGACGGTGATCTCGAAGACCACCTTGGCGCGGGCCACCACAAAGATGCCCCCTTCGCGGCAGGTCACCTGGATGTCCTTGAGCATCGGCGGCGCCTCGTCGCGGATCATGGACTCCAGGGCGCCCTGAAGCACCACGGCCTTCACTGCGGCGGGCTGGGTCAGCTCAAGCGAGAACGGCTCTGTTTGCAGGCGGATTCCCTCCCCGCTCAGTTCAAAAGAGTCGATCTTGGGCCCACGCGGCAGAACGATTCCGCCCAGCTCGGCGCGAAGCCGCGCCACCTCAACCCTTCCGTGCATTCGGGAAAGTCTAGCGGGAGAAGCGGTATCCTGACCGGGCCCATGCTTTCTGTGGCTGCAGCCCTCGCCATGAGCTCCATCACCAATCTGCCCGTGAGCAGGCCGGAAGAGTTCCGCGCCGCCTGGGTGGCTACGGTGGACAACATCGACTGGCCCAGCCGCCCCGGCCTGCCCGTCGCCCAAATGAAGCGCGAAATGACCGCGATTCTGGACGAGCTGGAGAGCCTGAACATGAACGCCATGGTGTTCCAGGTGCGCCCCTCGGCCGACTCCATGTACAAATCCAAGCTGGAGCCGTGGTCGTGGTTCCTCACCGGAGAGCAGGGCAAGGCGCCGCCCGAAGATTTTGACCCGCTGGAATGGACCGTGGCCGAATCGCACAAGCGCGGCATCGAAGTCCACGTTTGGCTTAACCCTTACCGCGCCAAGCACTTTAAGCAGCTCGGAAACCTCCACCCCAGCCACATCCACCGCCGCATCCCCGGCGTGGTGAAGCAGTACGGCGAATACCTCTGGATGGACCCCAGCGAGCCGCAGGTTCAAGATCAGAGCTACGCCGTCTTTATGGACCTCGTGGAGCGCTATGAAATTGACGGCATCCACATTGACGACTATTTCTATCCCTATCCCATCACCGAAAACGGCAAGAAGGTGGACTTCCCCGACGGACCGGCTTGGGAGGCCTATCGCCGAAGCGGCGGCAAACTGAGCCGAGACGACTGGCGCCGCAAGAGCGTGGACGACTTCATCGACCGTGTCTACAGCGGCATCAAGGCCCGCAAGCCGTGGGTGAAGTTTGGCATCAGCCCCTTCGGCATTTATCGCCCCGGCGTGCCCGAAGGCATCCGCGCCGGAGTGGACCAATACGGTGAGCTCTATGCCGACGCCCTCAAGTGGCTTAAGCGCGGCTGGGCCGACTACTACACGCCTCAGCTCTATTGGCCCATCGAGCAAAAGCCGCAGGCCTTTAAGGTGCTGCTGGACTGGTGGAAAGAGCAAACCCCGCCCACTGTGCACCTTTGGCCTGGCCAGTACACCAGCCGCACCAACCCCGAAGGCGGCGATTGGAAGGCGACGCAGATCATCCGCCAGATTCAATATGCCCGCCAGCAGGGCGCCAATGGCACCGTGCACTTTAGCATGAAGGCGCTGCAGAACAATTGGAACAACGTGGCCGATGAGCTGCGCGAATCGGTCTATCGCGAGCCGGCGATGGTGCCCGCCAGCCCCTGGCTGGACCCCCGCGCACCGCGCTTTGTGCAGGTGGACCAATGGTCGCCCGCCTCAAAGACCCTGCGCTTCACCACCTCCGACCACGACGCCCACTTCCTCATGGTCTACCGCCTCGACGGCGAAACCTGGCGCCCCCTGCAAAGGCTGGGAGCCGCCTCCGGCGAAGCCAAAATCACCCGCTGGAACGGCCAAGACGTCCTGGCGGTCAGCGCCATCGACCGCGTGGGCAACGAAAGCCTGCGGGTTCGGCTGGGGGACTAGATTTTTTGTCGCCCTCGGGGCCGTTAGGGCTGGGCCTCGCGATGGAGTTCTTCCAGCTTGGCTGCGAGGGCAGGAGTGAGGTTGTTGGCCTGGATGAGCCAGTCCCAGGCAGGTTGGGCGTTGGGGTGAAGTCCAGCGCGGAGGAGAAAGGGTTCAATGATTGCTAGGTTCGGTGCGACTGTCTGCCAGTCCACGGCATGAGATAGTAAGCCATAAGCGGCAACAGCATTGACACCGGCGTTCTCCGGATTCTGCGCCGCAAGGTTTATGAGCTCGGCCAGGCGGCCGTTCGCACGCGCCGAATCGGAGGAGGAGTCGAGGAACGCGTTAAAAAGGCCATTCGCCAGCCACTCCCGCACCGTCGAGTCCTGCGGATGCGCTGCCGCCAAGGCGCGGAGCTCGCCAAGGAGGCCGTCCACACGGTCCGGATCGGAGGAAGAGTCGTTAACCGCATTGAAGAGGCCCATCGCCAGATTCTCCCGCACCGCCGCGTCCTGCGGATGCGCCACCGACAAGTCGCGGAGCTCGCCGAGAAGGCTGCCTGCACCGACCAGATACGAGGAGGAATGGGCGACCGCGTTGTTGAGGCCCTTCGCCAGCTCTTCCCGCACCGCCGCGATCTGTGGATGCGCCACCCACAAGTCGCGGAGCTCGACGAGAAGGCCGCCCACGCGGGCCGGATCGGAGGAGGAGTCGTTGATCGCGTTGTAAAGGCCCTTCGCCAGCATCTCCTGCACCGCCGCGTCCTGCGGATGCGCCACCGACAAGTCGCGGAGCTCGCCGAGAAGGCCGTCCGCGCGGGTTGGATCGGATGAGGAACGCGCGACTGCGTTGACGAGGCCCTGCGCCAGCTCCTTCCGAACAGCCGCGTCCTCCGGATGCGCCGCCGCAAAGACGCGGAGCTCGACGAGAAGGCCGTCCAAGCGAGCCGGATCGGAGGAGGAGCCGTAGACCGCATTGAAGAGGCCTTTGGCCAGCTCCTTCCGAACAGCCGCGTCCTCCGGATGCGCCGCCGCAAAGACGCGGAGCTCGCCGAGAAGGCCGTCCACGCGGGTCGGATCGGAGGAGGAGCGGTAGACCGCAATGGAGAGGCCTTGGGCCAGCCACTCCCGCACCTCCGCGTCCTGCGGATGCGCCACCGACAATTCGCGGAGCTCGCCGAGAAGGCCGTCCACGCGGGCCGGATCGGAGGAGGAGCCGTAGACCGCATTGGAGAGGCCTCTGGCCAGCCACTCCCGCACCTCCGCGTCCTGCGGATGCGCCGCCGCTATGTCGCGGAGCTCGAACAGATAGCTGTCTGCGCATGCAGGGTTAGTGGAACAGTCGAAAACTGCCCCATTAAGTACCTTCGCAAGCCACTTTCGGATCACCGAATCCTCCGGATGCACTCTCCTCAAGTCTCTGAGCCGTCGTTTGGCTACCTGCGCTCGAGCCTGTACCCTGGACAAACTATACAGAGCCATTGCCGCCGCTTCAGCCCAAGCGACGCCGCGATTGATTTGGGCCCAACGGCGATGGCGAAACCCTACAAAAACGGCGCATTGCAATAGGGCTGTACCTGCCGCAACCGCCCACGGGGTCCGTTCCAGCCCCGGTTGATCGTCAAGCCCGCATCTTTCCCGATCCAGCAGGACGTCCAAGCGATCATCGTCCCAGAGGTCGCGGGCCATGCGGGTCACGGTTTGGCTGGTCGCTTCGGGCCGCAGACGCCATGCGGCGCAGACGATCTCGGCCGCCTCCGCCCTCGCCTGCCCCGCCGAGGCGCCTCGGCCATTGGCAATCGAAGGAAACTGGTTGAGCTTGCCGGAGATAGCCTCCAGAATGAAGGCCTCGGCCAAGGCGTCGGGGAGGAGGGGGTGGAGGCAGTCCTCGGCGCCGGAGCTTGAGCTCCACGAGTTGAGGAGCCGCTCCCTCTCCTCAAGAATGTCTTCTTGGGGCAGGCACTCGGCAAAATCGCCGGTCTTCCACCACGGGCCCGAGAGGCAGGCGAAGAGGAGCGCGTTCAGCCAGTCGCGCTGGATTCCCTCCGCTTGCCATTTGCGATACTCCAGGTTCAGAACTGCGGCCAGGATGGACTTCTCCGTCCAATCGTCCGGAGCCGCGTCTTGGATCGCGGCGTAGGCTCCCAGGACGGCAAAGAGGGGGCGGCCGGCGGCATCTTCAGTAGCCAAGAAGTCGAGCAGGCCCTGAAGCTCCTCGGCCTTGGGCTCAGCCCCGGCGCGGTCGAATTCGCTTTTGACCAAGAGCTCCAGCTGTTTGGCGCCCAGCGGGGGCAGATCCAGAGGAACGAGCTGCCCCCCTTGCCAATGCGGCCCACAGATCGGCGCCATCAGGTCGCTGCGGTTGTCCGCCATGGTGCGCCAGCGCGGCGAATCGGCGTCGCGGTCCAAGATGAGCACCCGGACGTTGTGCGCCCACCGCGACGACGCCCCGTGCAGAGCTTGGAGCCATTCCCCAATCTGGCGGGCCGGGTCCTGCTCTCGAGGCTCCTTCAAGACGGGGCGGAGCAGGCCGTAGTCCAGCACGATGAGCGTCGGCAGCTCGGGGCGCCAAGAAGTCCAATCCTTCAGCTCCCACTCGGGCTTATGGAAGCCTGCGTTCCAACCATCCGCCTGCAGGTCGATGCAAAGCTCCAGCGCCAGGCGGCTCTTCCCCGCGCCAGCCCTGCCGGTGAGCCCCCAAGCAGCCAAGCGCCCCCCCGTCCGCGCCCACTCCCAAAGAGTGTCTCGTTCGTCTTGGCGGCCGATGAATTCGTGCGCCTGATATTCAAAGATAAAGCGGCTTTCGTCAGTCGCCTTTGGCCGATCGCTGAAGTCCTCAAGAAGCGGCTGCTTATTGACCAAATCAGTGAGATCGCTCAGGGCATAAAGCACAACGCCCCGGAACGCGGCGGGCTGCCGGCGGATGACGTATCCGGACCAGCGCAGAAAATTCGGCTCCAAACGCTCCGCCATTTCGCCAAACGCCGCCTTCCGGGCGCTGTCCTTGCCTCGGTCACCGCTGACCGGAATCAGGTTCTCAAGCAGCTGAACCCATTCCTCCTTCGAAGCCACGGGCTTGCTGAGAAACTCCTCCGAGCCGTTTTGAAAATGACGATGCCAGGCCGCGCCTTCCAAGCTCTTGAAGCGCTCGGGAATGGCCGCCCCGTGCCCGTCCATCGCCGCCAGCCAAGCCTTGAGAAGCGTCTCTTTAGCCTGCTTCAGCCAATGCCTGCGAAAAGCGTCGTTAGCATCGCCCGAGATGCCGCCGCCCTGCTCATCAAGAATCTGCCAGGCGCATGCCGCCAACGTGGCGCCGATGACCCGGTCGATGTCGTGATTCTTCAGCCGATCTGGCCCGATGTCCTGCCGAGTTTGCCGAAAGGCTCGCATGCGGTCCACCGGGCTGAGCAGCTTGCCGATCTCGCCATCCACGAGGCCGCTGGCCCGGTCGACCAGCAGCTCTCCAGCTGCGTCGAGAAGCTTGGCCCCCTTCACGGCCATCACAGCGATCCCAACGATTGTCGCCAGCTCGACTGCGGCCATGGCTGTTTTCTACCCCAGCCGCCTGGCCGCAGGCACTCGTTTTAGCGTGGCTTTCACTCCGCCATCGGCTTCGGGCGGAACTGGCGCCAGGGGAAGGGTTTGTCGCCGAAGGCGTCGTGCCAGGCGGCGCGGGCGACGACGGAGGTGTCGGCGCGGTCGACTTCGCTGAGGTCGAGGTCGATGCTTTCGTCCATCAGGCGGGCCAGGCTGCCGGTGGCCTCTTCGCGCTTGGGCGGGTAGGTGTTCAGCGGGATGATTGGCTTGCGGGCACTGTAGGGGGCCAAGTTCGGCTGGTCGGTGAAGATCTCGCGCAAGGGCACGGCGGAGCGGTCGAAGCGGGTCATGGCGGGCAGGCCGAGGACGAGCCCCATCGTGCGGAGGAAGGAGAGGGTGTTGTAGTGGTCGCTCACCACCGCGCCCCGCCGCACATAGGGCCCCGCCGCCATGGCGTAGGTGCGGTGGCCGTCCACATGGTCCAGGCCGAGCTGGGCGTCGTCTTGGATGCCCAGCACGAGCATGTCCTTCCAGAAGGGGCTCTTGCTGAGGCCTTCGACGATGCGGCCCATGGCCAGGTCGTTGTCGGCGACGGCCGCCTGGGGGGTCGGGAAGTCCTCGCGGAATCCGACCGTGTGGTCGTTCGGCAGGAGCATGATGATGAGATTCGGCATCTCGCCCTTCTGCTCAAATTCGGCGAGGTCGGCCAGGAACTGGTCGGCGCGCCACTGGTCGCTGACGTTGCTGGGGAAGCCGATGAACCGGGGGTGCAGGTAGGGGCGGAGCGCCGCCTGGCTGGTCTTGGCCTCGATCTGCCAGTCGTCCCGGCCCGCCGTGTAGCTGTCCCAGATCTCCTTGAAGGTGCCGTTCCGGCCCGTTTCGCGGTTCCGCACGGAGGGCTGGTCCACCATTTCGCCGTAGACCCGCACCGTCTTGCCCTGCTTCAGCGCGGCGGTCCAGAGGAAGCCTTCGGGGCTGAAGGCGAGGGGGTCACCGCCGTCGTAGGGATAGCTACGGGCATAGGCGCCGTAGTTGCGCTCCATGTAGTCGTTGGCCACGGCCGAAACGGTCCACTGGTGGCCGTCGGCGCTGTTGGTGCCGCTCACATAGGTGTTGTCCAGCAGGACGAATTCGCGGGCGAGGTCGTGGTGGTTGGGCGAGACGACTTCGGGGAACATGCAGAGACGGGGGTCGCCCTTCCCTTCCCGCATGTCGCCGAGGATCGAATCATAGGTGAGGTTCTCTTTGATGATAAAGACGACGTGCTTGATCGGGCTGGGCTCGCCCACTCGCTCGGGCAGGGGACGGGCGGCGACATCCTTGCGGGCGGGCAGCTCGGCGCCCCA
>JBGSIR010000295.1:0-2806 GCA_041742415.1 Fimbriimonadaceae bacterium
GCGTTTGCCCGGCGGCGCGGCTTTCCTTGGCTTCCGGCGCTGGGACGGCAGGCTGAGATCCCCAAGGGCGGTGACGCCATCGAGAATCCGGCCGGAACGGCGCTGGGCTTTTGGCTGGAACACAACGGCCGCGCCTTCGCCGCCCTTCCCGGCCCGCCGCAGGAATTCACACCGATGCTGCAGGGCGAAGTCCGCCGCCGGATGCGGGCCTTCAGTGGGGACGAAACGGCTTGGCGCATGGTGAAAACCGCCGGCGTGCCCGAATCGGTGCTGGAGCAGAGCATCAAAGAGCTGCTTCTTCCGCCGGGCGTGCACACGGCGCCCTATGCCAAGCAGGGTGAAGTCCACATTCGCGTGAGCGGGCCGAACCGTGCCGATGTGGATGCGGCGGTCGAGAGCCTCTGCGCGGCCTGGGGGCGAGACGTTTACTCCACCGACCCGAGCATGACTTTGGCCGGTCAGGTGCTGGAGCTGGCCAAGTCGCGCGGCCTCCGGCTGGCCAGCGCAGAGAGCTGCACCGGCGGGCTCGTCTCCGCCGCGCTCACCGAGCCCAGTGGAGCCTCAGATGCCTTCCAGGGCGGCATTGCGGCCTATCACAGCGCCGTCAAGACGAAGCTTCTGGCTGTTCCCGAAGAGCTGATCGCTGAGCACACTGTCTACAGCGGCGAATGCGCCGAGGCCATGGCGGAAGGGGCTCGGGATGCGCTTGAGGCGGACTATGCAGTCTCAACGACCGGAGTCGCCGGGAGCGAGGCCATCGGCAGCGCTCAGCCGGGAGATGTGTGGGTGGCCTCCGCCGGGCCCTCGGGCTCGCGGCATCGGTTCATTCGCATCGGAGATCGGCCTCGCGAAGTCATCCGCGTCCGCGCCGCCGCCGCCGCTTTGGACCTGCTTCGGCGGACTTTGCTCGAAGACTTTGCATAGAAGCCGGAGTGCGGCTGGCGGTTCTGCTCGGAGACAACCTCTTTGCCGACCTCTCGGCGCTCCCGGCCGACGCCGTGATCTTCATGCGCGAAGACCGGGAGCTCTGCAGCCGATTTCGCCATCACCAGCAAAAAATCGTGCTCTTTCTGAGCGCAATGCGCCACCGGCGCGATGAGCTGAGGCAGGAGGGCCGCGAAGTGATCTATCAAGAGCTGGCGGACGGCCAGTTTGCGGACGCTCTGGCCGGCCCGGCGCCCAGTGAGCTCCATATCTTCCAGCCCCTTGATCCGATCGAGCTTCCAGGCATCCAAACAACCATTCACCCTAACCCGAGCTTCCTGACTTCAGACGAAGACTGGGCGGCCTTCCGCCGGGCCAAGCCGCGCGGCATCATGGCCGACTTCTATCGCCGCCAGCGGCTGCAGCATGACTGGCTGTTGACCCCCGATGGCAAGCCGGAGGGCGGGCAGTGGAGCTTTGACGCCGAGAACCGGCGCCCCATGCCCAAGGGCCGCGAGGGGCCGCCGCTGCCTTGGGTGGAGCCTGATGCGGTGACCCGCGAAGTGATAGTGCTGGTTGAGCGCGAGTTTCCCGGTCATCCGGGCCGGGCCGCTGACTTCCGCTGGCCAGTGACCCGGGCTCAGGCCGTGGATTGGCTGGAGGACTTCATTCAAAAGCGGCTGCCGGACTTTGGCGCCTATGAAGACGCCCTCAGCCCCCGCGACGCCACGCTTTGGCACAGCCTCCTCTCGCCCCTCATCAACCTCGGCTTAGTCCTGCCCGGCGAGGCGATCGACGCCGCGCTGGAATCCTATCGCCAAGGCTGGGCGCCGCTGAACAGTGTGGAGGGATTTGTGCGGCAGATCGGCGGCTGGCGCGAGTTCATTCGCCGCATCGACATTGAGTATCGGGAGGCGGGGGCGGAGTTCAAGGGCCTTGGGGAGAACCGCCGTCTTGGGCCGCAGTGGTGGACTGGCGAGACCGGCCTGCCGCCGCTGGACGACGTCATCCGCCGCGCCCAGCAGCGGGGATGGGCGCACCATATCGAGCGGCTGATGGTGGCCGGCTGCCTCATGACCCTCTGCGAAATCGATCCGGAAGAGGGCTACCGATGGTTCATGGAGATGTTCATCGATAGCGCGGAATGGGTGATGCGGCCCAACGTTTTTGGCATGAGCCTCTTTGCCGATGGCGGGTGGTTTGCCACCAAGCCCTACATCTGCGGCAGCAGCTACATCCTCAAGATGAGCGACTATCCCAAAGGCGAATGGACCAACGTTTGGGATGGCCTCTATTGGCGGTTTGTGAGCCGCCACCGGGAGCTCTTTGAAAGGAATCCGCGCATGCGGGCCGCCTTGGGCTCGCTGGAAAAGATGGACCCTGGCCGCCGCGAAAGAATCTTCGCGGCCGCCGAAGGGTTTATCGAGCGGACGGCGCCCCCAGCCGCTCGATGAAGAACTCCATCATGCGCTGGGTGTCCACGCCCGAGTGGCCGCGATCGACGCCCACCTGCACCTCAAAGCTCTTGCGTTTGGCCTGCAGCTCGCGGATGATCTGCAGTGAGTTGGAGGGGTGGGTGTTGTCGTCGGCCGTGCCGTAATAGACCATGAGCCAGCCCTTGAGCTGGTCGGCGTAGGTGAGCGTGGAGCCCGCCTTGTAGGCCTCGGCGCTTTCGGGCAGCAGGCCCATGTACCGCTCGGTGTAGATGGTGTCGTAGTTCTCCCAGGCGCTGACGCAGGAGCTGGCGGCGGCGGCGTGGAAGGTCTCGGGGCGCCGCAGAATCGCCATGAGCGAGGCGTATCCGCCGTAGCTCGTGCCAAAGACGCCCACCCGGCTCAGGTCGGCGTAGGGCCGGCCCGCCAGGGCGCGGATGCCGACGGCT
>JBGSIR010000296.1:0-4005 GCA_041742415.1 Fimbriimonadaceae bacterium
ATGATGTCGCCCCACATCATCGGCTCCACTTCCAGCTCCTTGGCCAAATCAAGCAGGAACGGCACATGCGTTCGCCAGAACTCAGTGGTCAGCGAGGGCTGGTTGGGCATGCCGCGCATGTCAATCTCATCCAGGCCAAAGTGGATGGCCTTCGGCTTCAGCAGCTCCACGGCCTCGCGCCACAGCTTGGTCTGCAGCTCCCGCACCGCCGGCTTGCGCGGGTCCACCTGGAACGGCAGATCGCGGTTGTAGGCCAAGTCAAGGTTCTGGCCGTTGGCAAAGAGCCACGAGCTGTGGCCCAAAGACTGGATGAGCGGAGTGGGCTCAATTCCCGCCGCGCGATACTTCTCGAAGAGCTTGACCAGATCTCCCCGATCCATCGTGATCGGCGTCTCTGTGCCTGGAATCGACTCGAAATTGGTCCGCTCGCACTGCACCACCACTTGGTTGAACTTCAGCGGAGCCAGAAGCCGGTCGATGAGCTGGCCCTGGAATTTTAGCGCCGTCGGGCCGGTGAAGCTATGCACCCCGCGCCAGCCGAGCGCCGGGTAGTCATAGATCTCCTGCAGCGGCATCACGAGCTGGCCGTCTTGGGGCTCCACCAGCCAAGGGATCGTCGCCAGGCCATGGCGAAGGCCGGCCACTCCGCTGGCCTCCAAAAAGACTCCCAACCGAGTCACCTGCAGCCGGTAGCCCTGATCGGGGATGCCGGTGACAATGCGGGCGCGGAGGCGAAGGGGGGCCGCATCCGGCGAAAACTGCGCGGAATGCCGCCGGTTGATCATCGCCGTCACCCGGTCGCTCCAATCCGCCAGCTCTTCCGGCAGCTCGGCCGCAAAGGCTCCGGAATAGGTCAAAACCCCGCCCGACAGAACCTGCGACTTTGGCTGCGGAATCACCGGCAATGGGCGGCGATAGCTGGTCTTGGCCTCGGGCGCATTCCGCCAATTGCCCGACATCAGCTCCTGGCCGCCGCCCGGAAAGGCGCGCGGCGTCACTCGCCAATCGGTGACGATCTGAAACTTCTCGCCCGGCATCACCCGCCGGTCAATGACCCCCGCCCAGACCAGCTCTTGGTTTGCGGCCCACTCCACAGAGTAGCTGCGGGCATCGAACACGGACAGCCGCGCCCCCTGCACCTGAGCCTCGATGACGCCAAGCGGCGCCTCGAATCGCACGCTCGAACCCGGAGAGCCCAGAAGGCGGTCTTCCAGCGGGTCGGAAGGGTCGGCGGGGGGCGGCATGTGACGGACGGCGGCGCCATTCATGCCAACCCGGCCGGCCGCCACGCTGGGAGCCCACATGCGGCCCAAGGCCTGCTCAAACCGAATCTCTCGGGTTCCTTTCCAATGGAAGCTGGAGGTTTTGCGAAAGCCGGATGCCGTAGGCCGAATCTCCAGATCGCCCGTCAGCAGGCCTCCCAAATCCTCGAAGGCTACGGTGATGACGCCGTCCGGCCGCTCCTTGACCGTTTTGGGCCGCCAAGCCGAGGAGTAGATGCCGCCCCGCCACCCGATTTCGTAGAACTGCCACCCGGAGCCCGTGATGAGCGGGACGCCCTGCGAGGTCACTTTCAGACCTGCGAACTCTTGATAGCTGATCTCCAGGGCAGGCTGAAGCGGCAATCCGAGCAGGGCCAGTGCAATCACGGGCTTATGATATCTTGTGCGGCGTCTTCGGGCTGGAGCGGGAGCAGGCCGCTGGCGGGATGCTTCATCAAATATTCCTGAGAAACAAAGGGCGGCTGCCCTTTGGGCCTGACCACGCGGCGGTAGCTGCCGGTGCGAGTCATGCGCCAGGCTCCGCCCGTATCGCGCAGATTGGCGTCTAGGATCACATCGCGAATGTGGGCAAGAAGCTTGGGATTTTCTATGGGGGCCAGGGTTTCGATGCGGCGGTCCAGGTTGCGGCGCATCATGTCCGCGCTGCCGATGTAGCAGACCGGCTTGCCTGCTCCGCTGAACCAGTAGATGCGCGGGTGCTCCAGGAACCGGCCAATGATGCTGCGCACGCGAATGCGGCTGCTGAGGCCCTTCACGCCGGGCCGCAGGCAGCAGATGCCGCGTATGATGAGATCAATCTCCACCCCGGCTTCGCTGGCCTCATACAGCGCATCCATGATTTCGGGGTCCACCAGCGAATTGGCCTTGAAGATGATCGCTGCCGGCCGCCCCTTCCGGGCATTGTTTGCCTCTTCGTCAATCAGCTCAATCAGGCGGTCGCGAAGCTGAAACGGCGCCACCAGCAGCTTCCGAAACTCCCTCTGCTTGCTCAGCCCGGTGAGCACGTTGAAAAGCTCCAGAATGTCGCGGCAGATCTCGGCGTCGTCGGTGAAGAGGCAGAGATCGGTGTAGAGCCGCGCGGTTTTGGGGTTGTAGTTGCCCGTGCCGATGTGGGCGTAGGTGCGGATGCCCTCGGGCTCTTTGCGCACGATTAGCGAGAGCTTGGCGTGGGTCTTCATCTCGCGGAAGCCGTAGGTGACGTGCACCCCCGCCCGCTCCAGCGCCCTCGACCACACGAGGTTATTGCTCTCGTCAAACCGCGCCTTCAGCTCGACCATAGCAGCCACCTGCCGCCCTTCCTCAGCGCCCTTCAGCAGCGCCTCAACGATCTTTGAATCGGTGCCTACGCGGTAAAGGGTCTGCTTGATGCCCAGGGTTGCCGGGTCGTTGGCCACCGCCTGCACAAAGGTCTCGACCGCGTCGAAGCTGTCGAAGGGGTGGTGCAGCAGAATGTCCTGCTCGCGTATGGCGGCGAAGAGGTCGGGCGCCCTCTCCAAGCGGGGATGGTGGACGGGCTGGTGGGCGCGGTAGCGGGCCTGGCCCCTCGTGAGGCGAAGGCCGGAGGCCTCCCAAAAAACGTCGTAGCCCAGCAGGCCGTCGGCCTCCATCAGCCCGCTTGGCTCCAGCTCCAGCCCATCCATCAGGGCTTTCCGCACCCGGGCCGGCATGGCCGACTGGCACTCCACCAGCACGGGGTCGCCAAAGCGCCGCTTGCGGAGGCTCTCCTCCACCATGCCGATGAGGTCCGCCGCCTCCAGTTCGCGGATCTCCACATCCGCGTCTCGAATCACCCGGAACAGGGTCCAGCCAACGATGTCGAGCCCGGGAAAGAAAACATCCAGATGGGCGCCGATGAGGTCTTCCAGCAGCACAAAATCGCCCTTGCCCCCAGCCCGGATGAGCCGCGGAACGACCGTCGGAACCTTGATGCGGGCCAGTCGGGTCTCGGAGCCTTCCCTCAGCTCCACCGCCATATTGAGCGACCGGTTGGAGATGAACGGAAAGCCCAGCCCCGATTCCATCGGCACGGGAGTGCAGACCGGGAACACCTCCTCGCGAAACTGGCGGCTGAGGCGGGCCTTGACGTCGGAGGGCAGGTTCTCGAACTTCGCCAGGCGCAGGCCGCGCCGCGCCGTCTGCGGCTCCAGGCGGCCCGTCCAAAGCTTGGCCGCTTTGGCCCGAAGCTCAGCCGCGCCCTGCCGCACCAACGCGAGCTGCTCCTGCGGAGTCAGTCCGTCAGGGGTCACCTCTTCGATGCCCTGCTCCACCTGCTCCACGAGGCCCGAAACGCGCACCATGAAGAACTCGTCCAGGTTGCTTTCAAAGATGGCCAGGAACTTGAGGCGCTCAAGCAGCGGGTTCTCCCGCCGAGCCGCCTCGTGAAGGACTCGGGCGTTGAACGACAGCCAGCTGAGTTCGCGGTTGATGTAGCGCTGAGACGCGCTCAGGTCAGACACGGCTGAAGTCTCCCTTCCGACATCTCCAGAATGGCCCCTTCCCTCACGCCATACGCGCTCACCATCATCTCTTCTTCGAGGAAAAAGTCCAGCGCCTCTCGGTAGACAATCGAGCCCGGCAGGAGCGTGGCCGCGCGGCGGGGCTTCACAGAGTAGCGCTTGACAATGGCTTCAACGGTCAGTCGCCGAGCGTCCCAGGCCAGGTGCTTCAGCTCCTTGCGGTGGATCATAGGGTCGCGGTCGGGGTGCAGGGCCCGCCAAATGCC
>JBGSIR010000297.1:0-4060 GCA_041742415.1 Fimbriimonadaceae bacterium
TGGCCGTGGTGCTCACCGGAATGGGCAAAGACGGCGCCGCGGGCGCCCTGGCCATCCGCAAGGCGGGCGGGCAGGCGATCGGCGAAAGCCAAGCCTCCTGCGTGATCTATGGCATGCCCAAGGCGGCCAAGGAGATCGGGGCCACCAGCGACGAATTCGCCATCGAGCACATGGCCGAAGCCATGACCGCCTTGGCGAGCAGGAAGGTGCGAAATGCAGCCTAGCGAAGCAGAATGGCAGGCGCTCTACGCCGGGCTGAAGAAGAAGACCGGCGTGGACTTCAATGAATACCGCCAGCCGCAGCTGCAGCGCCGCATCATCAGCTTTGCCGGACAGGTGCGGTGCAAAACCCTCACTGAGTTCACCGGCTTCCTGATGGCCGACGCCGAGCGGATCGATATTCTGCTGGACAAGCTGGCCATCAACGTCACCGAGCTCTTCCGCAACCCCGAAAAGTGGGCGGACTTGGAGCAGAACGTGCTGCCCGACCTTTTGAGCCGAAGCCCTTCGCTCAAGGTTTGGAGCGCGGGGTGCAGCTATGGCGCCGAGGCGGTGACGCTGGCCATGATCCTGCAAAAGTCTTTCCCCGGAGCGCACCGCATCATCGGCACCGACATCGATGACGCCGCCCTGAAGCAGGCCAATTCCGGCCTCTACAGCGCCGCCGACGTGAAGGGCGTGCCCCTTGACCTGGCCCGGAAGCACGTCTCCCGGCAGCCGGATGGAACGTTTTTGGTCTCCCCGCAGACTCGCGCCTGCATCACCTATCGACGGCAGAATCTGCTGGCCGACAGGTTTGATCAGGGCTTCGACCTCATCATGTGCCGCAACGTCGTGATCTACTTCAACGACGAGGCGAAAGACCAGCTCTATGAGCGGTTTGTGCAGAGCTTGAAGCCCGGCGGCGTGCTGTTTGTGGGCAGCACCGAAAGAATCTACAAAGCCAAGGAAATTGGCCTTGAAACCCCCTGGCCTTTCTTTTACCGAAAGCCGATCATAGAAAGAGAGCAACGATGGCGACGCGCATCCTAATCACTGACGACGCCCTTTTCATGAGGGTGACTCTGAAAAACATCCTCACGCAGAACGGCTATGAAGTCGTGGGCGAGGCCGAGAATGGCGCCGTGGCGGTGAAGCTCTATCAAGAGCTGAAGCCGGACGTGGTGACCATGGACATCACGATGCCTGAGATGGACGGCCTGGCCGCTCTCAAGGCGATTCGGGCCACCGACAGCAACGCCCGCGTGGTGATGTGCACCGCCATGGGCCAAAAAGCCATGGTCGTCGAGGCCATCCAAAGCGGCGCCAAGGATTTCATCATCAAGCCCTTTCAGCCCGACCGCGTGCTGGAAGCCATGAAGAAGGCGGCCGCCTAAGCACGGAAGAAGAGGGGGTCAAGGAAGATGAAAGTAGAGTTTGTCACTCCGTTTGTGCAGGCAGCCATCTCGGTGTTGGGCCAGATCATCGGCACAGCCCCCGAGCGCGGTCCGCTTTCGGCCCGCCCTCAGGTCTATACCACCCAGCAGCTCAACGTCGTCTGCGGCATCACCGGCTCCATCGAAGGGAATGTCATCTATGGCATGCCCATCATCACGGCCGACCGTATCGCCAGCAAAATGCTCGGCCAGCCCATCGTCACCTTTGACGCGCTCGCCGCCAGCGCCATCTCGGAGCTGGGCAACATGATCTCGGGCAACAGCGCCACCATCATTGCCGCCCAAGGCCGCAAGGTCGACATCACTCCGCCCACCATCGTCAAAGGCTCCAACGTAAAAATCACCTCAGTGAACGTGCCCGCGCTCATGATTCCGCTTCGCCTGGAAGGCATCGGAGAGATCGAGCTCAACGTCAGCGTTCGCGAGTCTGAAGCCCACCGTCGCGCAGCCGCCTAGCTCAGGCAAAATATTCTTCTTCCGCCGTCGGAAGCCTGCTCAGGCTTCGGCGGCGGATCTTTTATGTGTCGGCCTCATCCAGCGCGGCCATCATGCGGGCGAGCCTCGCAAAGGCTTGGGGTAAACTGCCCAATCATGAGTATGCGATGGTTGCTTTTCTCCTGCACAATGACCATAACGCTGGCGACAGCGTGCGAAAACGCCGGATCGGGAGAGTCTCCCCAGCCCGTTGCAGAAAACACCGTGCAGGGCCGGTTTGGACTTCAGACTTACACAGAAGCGAATCACTGGCCATTTTCAAATTATAGATCCGCATCAGACTTGATGCATTCTGCAGGCGCCACTTGGGTGCGGATTCCCATTGAGTGGAGATACATTCAATATCCAGATACGAATCAGAATATCCGAAATCTGGCCGCTGATGTGCGCTCTAAGAACCAGAAGGCAGTCTTTGTCATATCAACATCATGGAAGAGCGACCCCGCTCAAACATGCCTCAACAACAGCATCTCTTGGCCGACCCTTCAGGAGTGCAAGGCGGATTACGCAGAGAAGTTTGCTCTTGCCGCCCGGCTCATCTCAGAGAACCTGCCATTGGATAACTTTGTGATGCAGGTCGGAAATGAGCCGACTAATCGGGTGTCCCCATCCGACACTCTCGAGTGGACGATCACTGCGCGGCGGCAAGACTATGCAGACTTGTTTCCCCTTATCCGAAGCGAACTCTCGAAAGCAGGCGTCTCTGCGCAGATCAGCCCTGCTCCCTACAATAACTTAATGACTGCGAACAACGTCACTTCCACAAGCGAGTGGACAGCTTGGCTTCAGAGTTCGGGGACGGCGTCTCAAGTTGACGTGTTTTCTCTGAACACCTACAAAGGGACTCTCTCTAACACTCATCCAGAAGACAATCTGTCTGATATACTGGCCATGAAGGCTATCGCCGGGGCAAAGCCGCTCTTGGTTACAGAGACTGGTTTCAATACGGAAGCTTATCCGACCACACAGCCCGAGCTTAACCTGAGAACTCTGCTGGTTTCTTGGATAGGTGGAGCGAACGCTGCTATTCTCTACGAAGTCCACGATCGAAGGAAGTGGAATGTTGGAGCAAGCAGCTATGGCGAGCGAACCGGGGGTGAAGGGGTCTATGGGATTTACGAGGCAACCTTCACTGCTGGCGGCTCAGAAGTCAAGGCAACGTTCACCCCAAAGGAATCGGCCAACTATCTCAAGAGTTTTCTTGATGCATTGGGCTCGTTCGAACTAACCGGCCATTCCATTTCTGCCGATGGAGCCCATTGGACGGCTCAGCTTCGACACTCAGACGGAAGAACCGCGGTTGTGAAATGGGCCAAATCGTCACCGACCGCCGAATTCCCTTCCCGACCGGTCTGGACAATCAATCCAGCCCCGTAATTGAGCCAGCTCATTTGGCTGCCTCATCCAGCGCGGCCATCATGCGGGCGAGGGCGTCTTCGGGGGTTTCGGTGGTCACAGTTTGGCGAAGGCGGTCGGCGAGGATGGGGAGTGACATCGGAGTCGGCCGGGCCGGGCAGGTAAGGAGGAGTTCTGCGCTGCGCAGGCGAGCCAGGCAGGCCGCGAGGCGCGACTCTTCCAGCCGCTGGCTCAGCACCTCTTCATCGGCTTGGCGCAGCAGCGGGTTGCCGGGGTCGTACTTGCGGAAGACATCGAAGAGGAGCCCGCTGCTGGCCTGCACATTGCGGGCCGATTTGGCCTGGCCCGGGTAGCCCTGAAACACAAGCCCGGCCACCCGGGCGATCTCGCGGAACTGGCGCTTGGCCATCTCGGCCGCGTTCAGGCTCTCCAAGATGTCCTCTGCCAGCCGGTCGGCGGAAAAGAGGCCGCGCAGCTCGCGCTCGTCCGGCGCGAAGTCGGCCTTTGGGGTGAGCAGCTCGAAGCCGTAGTCGTTGGCCGAGAGCGAGAAGGTCATCGGCGCGGCCTGGGCCAGGCGCAGGGCAAAGAGCGCGGCCAGCCCCTCGTGCACCAGCCGCCCTTCGATGGGAAAGAAGAAGAGGTGGGCGCCCTCCTTGGTCTCGATGCGCTCGACCAAAAGCTGGCCCTCGCCCGGGATGGCCGAGAGCTTGGCCTGGACGCGAAAGATGGGCGCCGCCAAGGTCAGCTCCGGCCCCCGCAGCTCGCCCTGACGC
>JBGSIR010000298.1:0-2544 GCA_041742415.1 Fimbriimonadaceae bacterium
TGCCGATGCTGGCCGCCGCCCCCCATTCGTGACCCTGCAGGCTGGCGGTGGCGGCATAGACGCCGTCGGCTGGCTCCACAATTTGCCCGGCGCGGGCCATGTTCAGCGTGGGGCAGCCCAGCGTGCGGCCGATTTTGTCTCCGCCCACCACAATGCCCTCCAAGCTGAAAGGGCGGCCCAGCATCGCCTCGGCTTCGGCCATGCGGCCTTCCCGCACATGGCGGCGGATGAGAGAGCTGCTGGCGCGCTCGCCCCCCGTCAGCACGGGCTCAACCACGGTGGTGGGAATGCGGGAAGACAGCCACTCAGCCGATCCTTCCCGGCCCTTCCCCAAGGCAAAATCGTGGCCCACCACAAGCTGCTCGCAGCGCAGCGATTCGATGAGGACGCGCTGGGTGAACTCCTGGTCGGGCATGGCGGCCAGCGCTTCGTCAAAGGCCAAGACCACCGCGCCCGAGAGCCCCAAGCGGCGAAGCTGGCGCAGGTTTTGGCTCACCGACTGCAGCGCGAGGGGCCGCTTTTCGGGGGCCAGGAGGGCAGCCGGGTGGCGGTCAAAGGTGACCAGCAAAGCGGGGGCCTCCATGCGGCGGCCCGCCTCCACCGTTCGGCGAACCAGCTCTTGATGGCCTCGATGGACGCCATCGAAGACGCCGATGCACACCGCGCTGCGGCGCCACTCTCCGGGCAGCTGACTCAGCCCAAACCAGACGATCATCCGCCCGCCAGTCTACGCCTTTGCCGCCTCAGAGTCCAAAGCACCGTCAGGGCCATCTGCAAAAAGAGGGCGCCCAGCCACACCGGGGGCTCCAGCCAAATTTGGTCCAGCCGGGGAAGGGCCGTTCGAACGCCCAGGTCGGAGGCCCAAGCGCCTGCCGAAATCACCTGCACGATCCACAGCCAAGCCATGGGAAGGGCGCCTTCATAGATCCAATCGGGCGCGGAATCGGGATGCAGCGAGGGCATCGCCCAGACCAGCGTAAGCAGGATAAAGGAGCCTGCGACAGGGGGGATCAGACCCAAAAAGAGCGCGGCCAGCTCGTCGGGAGGATCGGAGAGAATGCGGGCCAGAGCGGCGCCGAGGCCGCCATAAAGCCAGCATCCGTAAGGCTCAAGCAGGCTTGTCCGGCGGGGGGAGGTCGTCGGGGCTGGTGCCGGCGGCTGAGACGTTTTCTTCCGAAATAAGCTCAAAAATCTCCTTGCGGTGCACCGTCACGTCGCGCGGCGCCTTGATGCCAATGCGGACCTGCTCTCCTCTCACTTCCAAAATCATCACCTCAACGCCTTCGCCGATAATGATGCTTTGGTTGACTTTTCGCGTCAAAACCAGCATTGTCTTGCCATCCTTGGCCGACCAAAATCCCGAAGGGACCTAAGCCGCAGCCTGCTCCGCTTCGGGAAAGGCCCTGCGCCGAACGGGATGCTCGTCGCCTTCCAAAATGATCTGCACCGCGCGGCGGGATTCCACATTGATGACAATGGGGCCAGCCAGGTTCAAGGTCATGTCGCGGGGCCTGCCGCGCGGAATCGTCACGATAGTATAGACGACGCGCGGAGTGGATTCCTCCAATTCCAAGTTCTTCACCGCCCTCACCGGCATTTCTGGGGCGTAGTCGGCCACAAACAGGCCAGGCTCCACCAAGAGAAACGCCAAATCGGCGCTCTCCACCGACTGCAGCCACTGATAGGGCGAATCGGGGGCATGCTCCACCAGCACATAGTCGCGCCGGTCTTCAAAGCCCGCCAAGCCGCCGGGAAAGTGAATGATGTCTTCGGCGGCGAAGTCCAGCGCGCCAAAGCGTGTCGATTGCAGTTGCTGAGTCATCGGAGGAAGTCCATGAGGCTGAGATTCATGCCCTGAGAAATGGTCTGCATGGAGGCGGTGTAGGCGAGCTCAGCCGACTTGAGTTCGGTGAGCGCCTGCGCCAAATCCACGTCTTGCGCGTCGCTGGCCTGGGCGGCCAAATCGTCCTTTTGCCGGGCGTGCTCTTCCTTCACGGTCTGCAGCCGCTGGAGCTTGGAGCCCACATCGGCCCGCATCGTGAGCGCAGATCGGCTAAGGGTGTCGAGCTGGCTCAGGCGGTCTTCGCTGAGCGACTGAAAGTCTGCGCCAAGCACGTTGGAGGAAAGCTGATCAAGCTGGGCGTCAAGGTCCAAAATGAGCTGCTGAGCCCCTGGGGAGCCCAAATCCATCTGCTCGCCCGGACGAATCTCCGCCCGCACCGGCAGCTGATCGCCCCGGTTTTGAAGCTGGCCATCCACCCGCAGAAAGGGCTTTTCGCCCGAGTTCCGGCCGGCAAAGATGTGCTGGCCCGAAGCGTCCTGGGTGTTGCCAAGGCTCACAAGCCGCTCGCGCATCTCCTGAAGCTCGCTGGCAATGGCCTGTCGAGAGGAAAGAGGCAAGCCCGGGCTGGCCGCCTGAAGCGTGAGAGTGCGCGCGCGCACAGCGAGGTCGTTCACGCCGGCCAGGGCGTTGTCGGCTCCGCCCAAGCGGTGCTCGGCGTGCTGAACGTTTTGCCCCAGGCGGTCGATGCGCTGGTGCAGCCC
>JBGSIR010000299.1:0-5719 GCA_041742415.1 Fimbriimonadaceae bacterium
GCGGGGAGCCCATTGGTGGGTGCGCTCGGTGGCTCCGGCTGCCTGTTCGCGGCTGCAGGGGTAGGGCGGGCAGTCGTCCAGGGCCATGGCGATGTCCACGCCGAGGCGGCGCTGGATTTGGATGGACTTCTCCGGCGTCAGGAAAATCTCGGCGCCATCGAGGTGAGATTTGAACCGCACACCTTCGTCTGAGATCTCGTTCATCTTGGCGAGCGAGAACACTTGGTAGCCGCCGCTGTCGGTGAGGATGGAGCCCGGCCAGCTCATGAATTCGTGCAGGCCGCCCAGCCGCTCGATGCGCTCTTCGCCGGGGCGCAGGTGCAGGTGGTAGGTGTTGCTGAGGACCAGCTCGAAGCCCATCTGCTCCAGGTCTTCGCTGCCGAGCGTCTTCACCGTGGCGCGGGTGCCCACGGGCATAAACGCGGGCAGCTCCACCGTTCCGTGCGGCGTATGGAGCCGGCCCCGCCGGGCTTGGGTGTGGGGGCAGACCTTCAGGAGCTCGTAGTGGACGCCAGACAAGAGGCCCCCATTCTGGCGCCCTCAGCCTGTGCTCTTGGTCATCCGCTCCAGAGAGGGCCCGCCCATGGAAGACATGATGTCCTCCAGCGAGCCGTTCGTTTCGGCACGGGGCGGCGGGCCAAAGGCCAGCGAGCGGCCATCCTCGCCCAGGCTCACCTGGTTGTGCTTGCTCATGGCCGTCTGAACGTTGTCCAGGATGAGGTCGTTCATCACGTCGCTGGGCAGTCCCCGCTCAGAGTTTTTGCGGATTTCGTCCATCTTTTGCTGGATGGGCTCGCCGTTGAGCTTGTCGTAGGTGAGTTCGAGGCCTTGGGAGCCGGTCTTCCATGCGCCGCCCGCTTCCACTCCGCCCATGTTATAGAGGAAGCGGCCGTCGGCGCCGAACTCAATCCAGTTGGGCTCTTCGTCGCCCATCATCATCTCAATCACCGCCCAGCGGCCCTGGACAAAGGCTCCGACATCGCCGCCGTCAAACACGGGCGCGGACTCACCGGCCATCACCCAGGTCTCTTTCGGCTCGCCGCCGCACCCCGCTAGAGGCAGAAGTAGGGCGGCGAAAGGGAGCAGGAGGGAGCGGTTCATTCCGCTCCCCAGTCTGCCTTTACTGCTGCCAAGAAGTAAAGGCGTCTTCCACCGGAATGCCGGCCAGATTGTTGGCATAGTTGGTCATCGTCTTCATCGCAGCAAGAAAGATGACGCTCAGCTCTTGGCTTTGGTCAAATCCTGCCGCGTGAAAGGCCTCGCGCGAATCGGCGCAGAGTTTCGCGGTCAAAGAGCCCCTTGCCCAGCGCCATGGTTCCGTGGGCGTTGGTGCAGTATCCGCAGCCGTTGGCCGCACTGATGGCGATGATGGCGGTCTCCTGCTCCGCCGGAGTCAAGCCAGTCTGTCCGCCGAGCTGGCCGAGGGCCGCATAGCCGTTGACCAAGGCCGGGCTGCCCGCCAGAACGCCGATCATGTTGGGGACCATGCCAAAGGCCTGGCCGATTGCCTCCACCGTTTTCCGGCTCTGCTCCGGCGCATTTTCGGCGTCGTAGATTGCGAACCCGTTTTCGGTTTGGGGCATCGTGGTGCTTTCCATGCTCTGTGAAAGTGATTTCCTGCGCAGCTTGTTCCCTGGGTCCCAGCCGTCTTGTGGAACCGAATCAGGGCACGGCAAGTAACTTGCGGCATGCTCGCCGCCGCAGTCCTGGCCCTTGTCCCGGCGCCCCTCACTCCCGGCCAGGTCGAGGAAGACTTTTCGCTGCTTCGCCAGGCCCTCACCGAGGTGCATGCCGGATGGGGCCGATATGAAGATCCGGGCAGGGCCTTGGCGGCGATTGACCAGGCCAAACAACGCGCGCAAAGGGAAGGAACAACTGAGGCGGTCTACCGGGAGATCAGCCGCGTTCTGCCGCTCATTCGCTGCGACCACACCAAGGCTGAGCTTCCGCCAGACCTGGACGCCAAGCGGCGGTCGGAAAGGCTGCAGCGCCCCTTCACGTTTCGCATTTTTGATGGCGAAGCGTATATCGACCAAACCGATCCTCTGCAGCCCGGCCTCTTGAAGGGCGACCGAATTGTGGGCATCAATGGCCGGCCCATGGCTCGAATCCTCGATCGCCTGAAGCCCTATGTGCCCGTGGATGGCTGGACCGACGATACTTGGACGGTGGAGATGGAGCTTTCGAGCGAATTCCTGGCATCGGCATTTGACACCTTCTATCCGCTGGAATTTGGCTGGACCGATGAATGGCGAGTGACTGTTGAACGGGACGCTGAATTTGTCACGCAGTCCATGAAAGGATTGAGATACGACGAGTTTGCTCAGATGGCGGGGCTGGCGGCGGCTGGAGACTTTGACGAGTCGATCCGCTATGAACAGACAGGCGACTCGACGGGTCTGCTGACAATCCCCTCCTTCATCAACTATCGCCGAAACGCGCCTGTCAACGTCATTTATGGACGCATCTTCGACCGCATTCGCGCAGATGGAGTGAAGAAGCTCATCATCGATCTGCGGGAAAATGGGGGAGGCTCAGATGACGCGGCCATTGGGCTTCTCTCGTGGCTGGCCGATCGGCCAATGGCGACGTCATCCCGTGGTGCGGTGCGGAAATTTGACCTCGGCAGGCTTCGCCCACACGTTTCAAGCTGGGACATGTCGGTGTTTGAAAGGCCCGACTCTTCCTTTGAGCGAATCGAAGGTGGATGGAAATGGGAGCGGCCGCTCTCGGGCACAGTCCCCCAGCGGGCCAATGCCTTCTCGGGTCAGGTTCTTCTCCTCAGCAGCAAGGCCAACGCCAGCGGCTCAACGATGCTGTTGGGATTCCTTCAGCAGCGCCGTGGGGCCGTTGTGGTGGGTGAGGAGACCGGCGGAAGCGTTGAAGGGCCGACGGCAGGCACCATTTTTTTCCTGGAGCTGCCACATTCCAAAGTCCGGGTTCGCATTCCACTCTTTCGAACCTACACCGGCCTTGAGTTTCGGTCCGGCTTTGGCCTGAAGCCGGACATTTCGGCCCCCGAAACCCTGGCATCCTGGCTCGCTGGACAGGATGCGGCTTTGGAGGCGGCGAAAGGGCTTTAGCGCAGACCAGCTGATTTTTAGTAGACAAAAGGGTACTCGCATATGCCAAAATTGTGTTGAAAGGAGCTGTGAAGTGAGTCAGCTTGAGCAAACGATTCTTGAACTTGCCGAATTGAGGCATCAAATCCGCGCGCTTCGTGATCGGGAGGAGGCGCTTTCGCATCAGGTGAAGGCTGCCATGATGGAGACAGGCGAAGTTGCTCTTCGGGTGAGGGATGTAGAGGCTCGTCTGAAGCTTATTCAGGCTGGCTGTTTCGAAACTGGTGCTCAAACAATGATTCAGAAGTTTGGCGGCATGAGCAGTCCTTTTTTGAGCATCAGATTTAAATCTCCTGCCCAACTGCCGCAAGGGCCCACACACCGACCAATCTCCGATTGGCTTCGTGAGCTTTGGTGTCCTTTTCCGCCGAGAGCCGCACTCTATATCCAAGCCTCCAGAACCGCCCCTAAGGCTGCGGGGGCGGAGACACCATAATAGAGCCAGATATGGCGACTATCCTCCGCGACATCGCAGATCCCAAGCTGGCTCAGGCTGGCCGCGACCGAATTGAGTGGGCGGAGCGCGATATGCCGGTCCTTCGGCTCATTCGCGAGCGCTTTGAGGCGGAGAAGCCGCTGAAGGGCCACCGCATCGTCGCCTGCCTGCACATCACCACCGAAACCGCCAACCTGCTGCGCACCCTGGTGGCGGGCGGGGCCGAAGTGGCCGCCTGCGCAAGCAACCCCCTCAGCACCCAGGACGACACCGCCGCCGCGCTCAGCGAGTACTACGGCGTGCACACTTACTGCATCAAGGGCGAGGACAACGCCACCTATTACCGGCACATCCACCAGGCGCTGGACATCAAGCCGACCATCACCATGGACGACGGCGCCGACACCGTCGGCATCATCCACAGCGATCGCCGCGAGCTGATTGAAGGCATCGTTGCGGGCACCGAGGAGACCACGACGGGCGTCATCCGCCTGAAGGCGATGGCCGCCGACGGTGTGCTGGCCTATCCCATCATCGCCGTCAACGACGCGCAGACCAAGCACCTTTTCGACAACCGCTACGGAACCGGCCAGAGCACCCTCGACGGCATCCTGCGGGCCACCAACATCCTGCTGGCGGGCCGCAATGTGGTGGTCGCGGGCTATGGCTGGTGCGGCAAGGGCGTGGCCATGCGGGCCAAGGGCCACGGCGCCAACGTCATCGTCACCGAAATCGACCCGACCAAGGCTCTGGAGGCCGTGATGGACGGCTTCCGCGTGATGCCGATGCCCGAAGCCGCCCCGATTGGCGATGTCTTCATCACCGTCACCGGCTGCAAGGATGTCATCGACACCGACGACTTCAAGCTGATGAAGGACGGCGCCGTGGTCTGCAACAGCGGCCACTTCAACGCTGAAATCAACATCGCCGGCCTGGAGGCCGTGAGCAGCGCCAGCGCCCTGGCTCGCCCCTTCGTGCAGGAGTTCCATGTCGATGGCAAGCGCATCTATCTGCTGGCCGATGGCCGCCTCATCAACCTCTCCGCCGCCGAGGGCCACCCGGCCGCGGTGATGGACATGAGCTTTGCCAACCAGGCGCTCTGCGCCGAGCGGCTCGCCAAGGGCGATTTCCCGCGTGAGAACATCGTCTTCACGGTGCCCAAGGATGTGGACGAGGAAGTCGCGAGGCTCAAGCTGGCCTCGATGGGCGTCACCATCGACGTTCTGACTGCGGAGCAGGAGAAGTACCTCAGCTCCTGGCAGGAAGGCACGGCCTAAGGCTCAACGCTGGGCCTGGTTTCCTCGACGAGAGCCAGGCCCGCATCTTCGACGCGAGCTAAGAACCTGCCGTTTGGACGGCAGACTCCATTGGCCGTCACACGGTTGACTCTGACTTGAAACTCTGGGGAATGCAGCGCAGGGTCGATTTCTAAAACATGCAGGGCGCCTGTTCGGGCTGGCACTTTGATCATCTGCGGTCCACTTGATGAACCCGTGCGCCCAATGAACCATGTGGTGGGACCGTCCACCAGGCTTTTGATGTGGATTCTGCAGGAGAATGCCTGGGGGACCGGTTCTCTGAAAAGTGCAAAGAGCATCCAGACCAGGACAAACGCGAGGGAAGGAATAAGCCAGAGCCCTGCCAGCAGGACCAGAACATTCTTGCCAGAAAACTTCTTTATCGCCTTCACCCTTCTCCTCAGACTAACACCCTTGAGCTTGAAAACGATCCTTGGGTATGGTGAAAGGGCTGTTTCCGGCGGCGCGCGGGTCTGCGCGAAGGGGTGAGCCTCCCGGATGAAACAAAACAAAACTTGAGCCTTTGTGCTTGGCCCTGACGCAGACCCGGGGCGAACGAACGCACGAGGACTCTATGCCCCAACTTCCGGAAAACCCGCATCTCGACCATCTGCGCGGCCAGGCCAAGGACCTGCTCGCCGCCTTTCGCGCCGCCGATCCCGATGCCATCGCCGAGCTCGGCGGAATCTCGCCCAAGCCCAGCCTGAGCCACGCCCAGCTCGCCATCGCCCGCCGCTATGGCTTTTCGAGCTGGAACAAGCTGCACGACGAAGTGCAGCGCCAGACCGCCATGCGCGACGAAGCTGCGCTCCATGTGCTCATCTATGGCGAAGGCTTCACCAGCGCCCGCCCCGACCTCGCCC
>JBGSIR010000300.1:0-3687 GCA_041742415.1 Fimbriimonadaceae bacterium
TCGGCCTGAGCGGCGGCGCGGATGGAGTCGGCGTCGCCCAGCGCGTCGGAGAGGACTGCCTCCAAATCTGGCCAGAGAGACGAGGAGACATAGCGGCATTCGATGCCGGTCGTGGCGGTTCCCTCTCGATAGAACCCCGCGGCGACGACAAATGCCTTGCGCTCGCCCGGCGCGGCCTCGCCGATGAGCAGCGCCGTGGGGGCGATGAAGAAGCGGCGATTGGACTCCAGATCAATGGCCAGCGCCTGCCCGGCCGAAAAATGGAAGGCGGTCTTCATCTCGCCTTCGGCGCACGCCATGCCCCACTCGCGGCCTTGGGCAAACCCGGTGAAGCCGGGGGTCTCCAGCGGCCGCAGGTTGGCATTGAGCGCGGAGCCCGTCGTGCCGATGAAGCACCGCCGGGGCGCGCTGCCCTGGGTGTTGTCGACTGCGATCTCGATGAGCATGGCCGGGCGGATGGCGCGGCGGAAGGCTTCGTCAGAGCCGTGGCTCGGGTCGGGGATGGACCAGTTGGGAGTGATGACCCGCACGGTGAGGCCTTGCGCCGACCACTCATCGGTCGCCGGACCGAATTCTCGGCTCACGTCGCCATCGGCAAAGGTCCGAAGAGGCGCCGAGGGGAAGCTTGACTCCGCCGATTCATTTTCGACGTCATAGCGGGCGGCCTCATCGGAGCCTCCCTCAAAGAACGGAAACGCGGCGTACTCGCCGGGCCGGTGGCTGTCTTCGATGCCGAGATAGACCGGCTGATCGGCGGGCCTGGCCATCTCCAGGCCCATGCCCCCGCGCGAGCCCTTGGCGCCAAAGGTCAGCGTGGCAAAGGCGCCCATCGGCGAGTGATGGGCGTTGAAGAAGGGGTTCGAAGGGCGGGCCATGATCCGGAAGATACCGGGCGGCCCGCCGCATTCGATGAGTGAGTGGGTTAGGGAAGAGGTTCGGCCGATCGAAGCAGATCGGCGGTCTGCAGGAGCTCACCGGCCGAGCGGGCGGCGGTGATCATGACGAGGCTGTCGCCATTGCTCCAAGCCACGCAGGGCTGGTCGAAAAGAACGCCCACTTGGTAGTCGGCGGAAAACTCCTGGTCGAAGCCCTGCACCCCGGCGACGCCAGGAACAAGGAACGCCGAGAACTGGCCGGATCTGTCCTCGATCAGCAGATGAAGCGCCTGCCTGCCCTCCAGCACAGCACGGTCGGCCCCGACCACGCGGAAGATTTCGGGCACCGAGACCAGGCTTTCGTTTGCGCGGCCCAGGGTGTCCTGAATCAGGGTCGGAATCTCGGCCTGCGCCACTTCGCGGCCCAGGGGAGCGAGATTTTCGGGGCTGAAGAGCCCGGCCATGGTGGCGTCGGAGATCTGCGGCCGACCGCCCAGGCGCTGCACAAGGCCGGCGGCCAGCACGGTGCAGAGCAGAAAGCCGCAAAGCGCCCAGGAGTAGCGGCCCACGAAGGATTCGATGGAGCGCGACCGCTCGATATCGGCGATTTGGCGCTTGGCTTTCTCCCAGCACTCCGCCGAGTCGTGACGGGAGCACTTGGTCTGCACGGCGATGCGGCAGGCTTTGGCCCATTCATATTCGGCTTGAGCGGCCGGGCTTGATTCCAGCAGTCGGCGCGCCTCGCGCTCCTCTGCCCCGGTCAGCTCGCCATCGGCCAGCGCATGCATCAGCTCCAGCTCGTCCTTCATTCTCCGGCGCTCCTTTTGATATAACCCATTTCCACGGCAAACGATTCCAATTCGGCTCTCAGGTGGGCTCTGCCCCTTGCAATGCGCGAGCGCACGGTGCCGATGGGCACCTCCAGCGCCTGCGCCACTTCCTCGTAGCTCAGCCCTTCCAGGTCGCTCAAGATCACCGCCAGCCGAAACGATTCCGGCACCCGCTCCAGGGCGGCCTCCACGTCGGCGCTCAGCATGGAGTCGAGAATGGCGCGGTCGGGCAGCTCGCCTTCGGGGGCGGCCGGCTCCTGAACCTTCTCCTCGTCCAGCGACACGTTCGTGCCGGTGCGCTTGAGGCGGCGGTAGCGGTTGATGTAGAGGTTGGTGAGGATGCGGAGCATCCAGGCCTTGAAGTTTTGGCCGTCAAAGCGGTCAAAGGCGTCGAAGCCGCGCACGATGGCCTCCTGCGTGAGGTCCTCGGCCTCCTCTTGATTTCGGGTGAGCCGAAGCGCCACGCCCATGAGCGCGGGGAAGATCGCCTCGGTCTGTCTCTCGAACTGCTCCCGTGCAGATCGACCCCGTTTGAAGAGCATCGGCAGAGCGAGAGTACCTGTCACGCTTTCACAAACATCCCGCCGCCGCCGGCAGTTCCAGCCCCATGCAAAACCTCGCATCCTGCCCAGGTCCGGACTTTTCTAGGCCTGCGGCGCGCGGCGGGAACAATGTTGCGTACGCGAACATTGTGGGTGATGACCGGCGTCCCTGCCCTGCAGCGGCCGCCCCCAGAACACCAAACAGGAATCGAACCATGAACCTTCGCATCGCATCCGTCCTTTCGCTCGCCGCCGTCATGGCCATTGCCTCTGCCGCCCCGATGACCTTCAAGGTCGGCGCCGGCTCCGCCGCCCAGCAGCTCGCCACCGTTGAGAGCAACACCGAATTCGAGGACTTCATCGGCCGCACCGACAAGGTGACTGGCTCCATCAGCTTCGACCCCGCCACCCGCAAGGGCTCCGGAACGATCACGGTCGACGCCAAGAGCATCAGCACCGGCATCGACCTGCGCGACGAGCACATGCGCAGCGCCGGATGGATGGACACCGAAAAGCACCCCACCATCAAGTTCGCCACCACCAAGGTCACCCACAAGAGCGGCAACACCTATGAGGTCGAGGGCAACCTGACCATGAAGGGTGTCACCAAGAAGGTGAAGAGCAACGCCACCGTCACCCACCGCAAGGCCAGCGCCGCCACCGCCGCCGCCGGATTCAAGGGCGACGTGGTGCAGGTGAAGACCACCCTCAACGTGCGCCTCAGCGACTACAGCGTCACCATCCCGGCCCCGGCCCGCGGCAAGGTGGCCCCCACCGTCAAGCTCACCCTGTCAGTCTTCGGTCAGACTGGAGCCTAAGCGCCACGCAAGGGCGGGAGCATCCTCCCGCCCCTCTCCCCCTGCATTCCCATGAAAGCCCTCAGCATCATCGCCTGGATTCTCTTTGCTCTGGCCGCCGTCGCGCTGGTCGCCACCGTGCCGATCGAGAACAGCTACGCCTCCAAGTCGAATCTCATCCAGCGGGTGCAGATCACCGAAGCGGACAAGCTCTTTGGCAGCCAAGGAACCCCCGTCGGGTCCCCGGCTCAATACATCATCGAAGACAAAGAGGCCTTTGTCGGCGCCACCGAAGACGGAGTCCAGCTCGTGGATGAAGCCTATCTGGAGGCCAACGGAATCTATCCGCTCCAGCTCAAGTCGGTGGAGGCCACCATCGGCTATGTCCGCATCGCCGCCGGCATTGCCGCCTTCCTGTTTGGCGCGGTGGGGATCCTGGCCTGGCGCAAGGCCAAGACAGGATCATTTGAGCTGAAGGCGCCCGTCAAGGGCTGAATCAGCGCCCGTTCTGCTTGAGCAGGCCCACCAGGCCGCCCTCGACGGCGGGGGCCGACCAGACGGTGTTTCCGGCCTGCTCCAGCGTCAGCTTGTCCGGCGTGGCGCGCATCAGGGCCGCCGCAGACTTCAGCTCAAGCACCGCGCC
>JBGSIR010000301.1:0-10163 GCA_041742415.1 Fimbriimonadaceae bacterium
AGGCGGACCGGCTGCATAGCGGCTAGCTGAAGGGCCTCCAGCGGAGCCTTTGGCGCCACGCGGGTGGCGGGCGAGATGCCGAGAATAGCGCGCCGCTTCATCTCTCCCGTCGGCGATCCGTCGGGGTTGAGCACCGGCTGGGGGCCGTCGGAAACCTGGGGCGTCACCTCGACGGTTTGGGTGTCGCCATTCCGCTCAAAGGTCACCTGAAGCGGCTCGCTGACAAATTCATCGCCTTTCTGAGTGATCCGGCCGCTGACCTTGTCCACGACATCGGAAAACTCCTCCACGGGCTCGCCATTGATGGCCGTAATCAGGTCGCCGGTCTTGAGGCCGGCCTGCTCGGCGGGCATTCCAGCGCCCAGCCCGCCGACGACGGGCCGTCCGTCTGGCTCTTCCATCCCAAAGGCCGAGATGGAAGCGGTGAGCACCGCGATGCCAAAAAGCACCGAAAAGAGCGGGCCGGCAAAGAGCACCAGCCAGCGCTGCCAGGCGGGCCGGCTGAAGAATCCGCCTTTGATCTTCGTCTCCGAGCCGTCCTCCTTGGGGTGCATGCCGCGAATAGCCGCAAATCCTCCGAGGGGCAGGGCGAGGACGGAGAATTCGGTGCCTTCCTTATTGGTCCAATGCCAGAGCGGGCGGAACCGAACCGGAATCTGCTGCGGCTCGGCGTCGCCATGACCCGCAAGACCAGCGCGGGTCATCGCTTCGGCGTGGTCGGCGCGCTCCTGCTCGTCGGGCGGGGTGAGAATGCTGCCGTGCCCCATCACCCCCTCTTCGCCCCGAGCAATCACGGGCCAGTAGTAGACGATGAGCATGCCTGTCCAGCCGCCCGCCGCCATTGTGCCAAAGACCATCTCGGGCGAAACGTTCTGAAACCGCGTGCCGAGAAACAGCACGGCGAGGCCAGCCAGCCAGCCGGTCGCGACATAGATCGGCCCCTTGGCTTGGTCCAAATGGTAGAGCTTTTCCAGCCGGGCCGCCACCCAGGTCGGCACGACCATGGCAAAAACCGCGAGACCCGCCCAGGCCACCCAGGGCAATGCGAGCACGCTGCCCAGAGCAAATGCGACCACCGAAGCGATGCCTGCCGCCCACGGCATCCAGGCGGGCTTCAGCGGCTGTTTGAGTTGGGGGGTGAGGTCGGTGCGCCGGACTCCACCCATCATCACGGCGAAGGCATCGACATGCATTCCGCACCAGCGGGCAAAAAGGTAGTGCCCCAGTTCGTGCACCGCCACGAGGACGGTGATGATGAGAAGGAAAAGCGCGGCGTTCCGCACCACATCCAAAATCGGTCCCAGAATTTCCATACCGTCGCTCCTCTACTACTCCGCCCGCATGAGCCTTTGCGCCGCAGACCTCGCCCAAGCGTCCAGTTCCAGGACCGCCTCCAGGGTCGGCTCCACCGGCTTGTGGCGGCTCATGACTTCCTCGACGATGTCGGCGATCTGAAGGAAGCCGCATTGACCATTCAAAAACCCGTTTGCGGCCTCTTCGTTGGCGGCGTTCAGCACGCAGGGCATCGTGCCCTCGGCCGCTCCCGCCTGTTTGGCCAGGGCCAGGCATCGGAAGGTCCGGCTGTCAGGGTCTTGGAAGGTGATGTTCGGCGTGGCCAAGGGGCTCCAAGGCTTGAGTCCGCCCGAGGGGCGATCGGGGTGAAGCAGGGCGTACTGGATGGGCAGGCGCATATCCGGCCAGCCCATCTGCGCAAGGACGCTGGTGTCGGTGAACTCCACCATCGAATGGATGATGCTCTGCGGGTGGATGACCACGCCGATCTGTGAGATCGGAACGTCGAAAAGCCAGCGGGCTTCGATGACTTCCAGGCCCTTATTCATGAGCGTGGCGGAGTCAACCGTGATCTTGCCGCCCATCTTCCAGGTCGGGTGGTTCAGCGCCTGCTCCTGGGTCACGTTCGCCAGGCTCTCACGGCTGCGGCCGAGGAACGGTCCGCCGCTTGCCGTGAGGATGAGCCGCTGAACATGGCTCGCCGGGTGGCCCTCCAGGCATTGAAAAATCGCGGAGTGCTCGCTGTCGATGGGCGTGAGCTTCACGCCTTTTTCGCGCACGCGCGGCATGACGCTGGGGCCGGCGGCGACCAAGACTTCTTTGCTGGCCAGGGCAATGTCCTTCCCTGCCTCAATCGCGGCCATGGTCGGCAGAAGTCCGACGACGCCCGCGACGGCCACCACAACGATATCGACGTCATCCGCCGTGGCGGCGTCGACCACTGCCGACATGCCTCCGGGAAGCCCCGCGCGGTGGGCGGCAGCCTCGTTCATCAGGGCGACTCTTGAAACGCCGAACTCCTGCGCCTGCCGCTGAATGACTTCGGCGCTGCTGTTGGCGGTGAGGCCGACGACCTTCAGCCGGTCTGGGTGCGCCCGAATGATGTCCAGAGTCTGCCGGCCAATGGAGCCAGTTGAACCCAGCAATGCTACGCGCTTCACGCCGCCCATTGTAGTTCAATCGGCAGGAGGGCCCGCTTCTTCAGCCGTCGATGCGCTTGTATTGATCGTGGCGGGTGGCTTCGTCAATGAATCGGAAGATTCGCACAGACTTGGCAGGCACTTCAAAGCGCATGGTTCCGGCAAAAGACCGCATTTCGGCGCCGCTGGCATCGTCGCGGAAGAGCGTGTAGCCGAGCACTTTGGAATCCATTGTCGGCAGCACTTCCACCACCGTTTCGGCGGTCGGATTCGCAGCGACGTAGACGATCTCCTTGGCGCGGTCGGTGCGGCGGGCGAATGCGAGGAGCTTTTCGGAGGGCAAAACGGTGACATCCCCGATGCGCAGCGCCCGGCTCCCCTTTCTCATCTCCACGAGCCGTCTCATGTGCTGAAGCTCTTCGGGGTTCTCGGCCACGGCGTCCCAGTTCATGGGAGCGCGCTGCTCGGGGTCAAAGCCGCCCTTCATGCCCACTTCGTCGCCATAGTAAATCAGCGGCGCTCCCGGCAAGGCAAATTGAAGCTCGCGCGCCATGCGGCGCAGCGCGGGGTCGGGCAGGCGCGTGGCAACGCGGTCGGTGTCATGGTTGCCGAGCACGATCCAAGACCTCAGCAGGCCTTCGATCTGATCCGGGCCAGACATCGCGGCCAGCGTTTTGCCAAAGACCGCGCCCGACATCTCTCCCTTGCTCAGCGAGATGATCATCTCGCCCATCATCATATTGAGGATGCCGTCCATCGAGCGGTTCCACTCTTCCGGCCAGGCCCAAACTTCGCCCACCACGAGGCTGCCCGGCTTGTGCCGGTGAGCAGCATTGGTCACGGAGCGCAGATGGCGGAAGCCCAGCTCCTGAGCCACGTCGAGGCGCCAGCCGTCGGCTCCACGCCGCAGCCAGTGGGCGGTCACGCTCTTTTCGGACTCCCAGAAGTAGTCGGCGACGGCAGGGTTTTCCAGATTGAACTCAATGAGGCGCCCGGTGTTGGCCCATGTGCGAAAGCCCGTGGGGTGCTCGGGGTCGGCAACCATCCAATCCTTTCGCCCTTCGGCGGCGGCTCGGGTGACGATGGGATTTTCCAGTCCGCCGTGATTAAAGACTCCATCCAGGACGAGCTTCATGTTCGCGGCGCGCAGATCGGTCACCAGCCGATCAAAGTCAGCGTCGGTTCCGTAGCCAGGGTCGATGCGGAAGAAGTCCTCGGCGTCGTACTTGTGGTTTGTGAACGCCTGAAAGATCGGGTTCAGATAGAGAACATCGGCTCCCACTGACTGGATGTGATCCAGCCGGGACCGCATTGAGTCGAGGTCTCCACCCCAAAACTCCAGCTCGTGCTGCCACACCCCGATGTCGGGCAGCTGCGGCCCTCTTTGCGGCGCCTGGCTCCAGTCTCGGAGCATTCGGGGCGCGGCGTAGAGGCCTCGCTTTGCATCCAGGTTCGCTGAGGGCGCAAAGCGGTCGACAAATGCGTGATAGACGACAGGGCCGCAGCGCCAGTCTTTATCTCGCGCCTCCATGATTTGGGGCGAAGGAGAGCTGAGCAGCGCGGCGGCCAAGGCAATCATCGGTCCAAGGGGGTCAGCGTCCGGCAGGGCCGGTCGGGGCTCCGCTTTGCGAGAGGACGTCTTCGGCCTTCACGCCGTGCTTCTCCTCGATCTCTTTGTAGCGCTTCTCTTTGTCTGCCTGCGGCATGGGCGATCCGGCGATGGCGCGAATCTGGGCGTCCGGCGGAAGGTCGCTCAGGGCCTTGGCCGCGTCGTCGTGAGACATGCCCTTCGGGGCATTGCCAATTTCGTCACATCCGGCCACGAAAACCAGGCCAAGGGCGATGAGAGCCAAAAATTTGTTCATTTCAGGTTGATGGTCGGGGGAAAGGGGCGGCTCGCTCATCCAGGAAAAGCGAGCCGCCCAGGGTGGTCAGAGAGCCTTACTGATTCTCAGCGTTGGCCCAGTTGGTGCCCCACCAGTTGTAGGACTTGCCGTCGTAGGCAGGGTCGTTGTTCCAGGCGTTGGCCGGAGGAGTGCGTCCCTCAGCCCAGCTGTAGCCGCCATTGATGTAGTCGCCATTGGCGTTCAGGTTCGGCAGCATCTTCACGGTCTTGAAGAACTGAGCGTGTCCGTCCATCATGGCCGCGTTGTTGCCGTCGTTCCAGTAGCCCATCCTCAGGCCCCAGAATCCTTGAATGTCGTTGCCCGGCCAAACTCTGCCGGAGAGCGGGAAGTCGTGCCAGACGACAACCTTGGCGACGTTTTCGAGGCGGGTGGCGCCGAAGCCGTTTCCGATGCCTTCCGCGCCGCCGTCCGGACCGGAGCCGTAGCCGCCCTGGCCGATGGTGTTCGGCGCGGGGGCAAAGTAGCCGAAGGTGGCGGTGCCATTGCACTGTCCACCCTGGTAGCCCCAGATGAACTCGTTCACGGCATAGTCGAGCGGCGGGTAGATGTCGTCGTAGAAGTTGTTGGCGCCGCGGGTGCTGACGCCCAGGCCAATGCAGCCGTCGTTAGGGTCAGCCACAAAGTTGCCAAAGCCGTTCTGGCCCTGCTTGCGCTGGGTCTGACCGATGGCGATGGAGCTGGCCGGATTCTTCAGAATCTGCCGGTTCTTGAGGTAAGGCGTCATGCGAGCGGCCACGACGTAGGGGTGCGGCCAGTCCATGTGCGGCAGAAACTCGTCGTAGTCGGTCGAGTAGATCAGGGTCGCGGTCATGATCTGCTTCAGGTTGGAAAGGTCGCTCGTTTTCTTGGCGGCGTTCTTGGCCTGGGCAAAGACCGGGAACAGGATCGCGGCGAGAATGGCGATGATGGCGATGACGACAAGCAGCTCGATCAGAGTGAATGCGAGTCGCCGTTGACGGGTGCTCTTCATGATATGTGGATTTCCGTAGAGGAAGGTTCGCCGATTTGGGCCGGAACAAGAATCCGGCTGGAAAGCGGCGGCAATGAAACTGTGAGGGGCTGACCGTTTTCGGCTCGGAACGTGGAGCCAGGAGTCAGCAGGTCGGAGGCGAATTCAACGCCTTCCAGGCGGGCTTCGGCCGGTGAATCTTGAACATTCACCAGCACGGTGCATTCGCCCAGGCGATAGGCCACCAGCCCTTCCCCGGCATCCACCGGCTCAGGCCGGGTGAGGCGGGGGGCCAAGAATCCGCGCAGGGCCGAAAGGCGGCGCACGTGGGCCAAAACTTTATTGTCCGAGCGGGCCTTTTCCCACTCCATGCCCCGGCGATTGGCGGGGTCGGGTCCGCCCTCCATGCCGAGCTCGTCGCCGTAGTAGATCATCGGCGATCCGGGCCAAGTGAGCAGGAGGGTGAAGGCCGCCATCAGCCGCCGCTCGTCTCCGCCCGCCAGAGTGAGGAACCGAGGCGTGTCGTGGCTTCCGATCAGGTTCATCAGCCCATCAGCGGCGCCGGCGGGATAGGAGTCGTAAACGGCCAGCATCCGCTGGACCCACTTGGGGCCGGTCAAGCGGTCTTGGGTGAGCAGATCGAGCGTGGCCGCCCGGAACTCGTAGCCCATCATGGAGTCCCACTGGTCGCCGCGCAGCCAAGGCTGCCCCTGCCCCCAATGCTCGCCAACGATCCAGGCGTCCGGGTCCTCCGCTTTGACCACCTGCCGAAACTCTCGCCAAAAGTCGGGATCGACCTCGTTGGCCACGTCCAGCCGCCAGCCTGCGATCGGCGCGGTGTCGTGCCAAAACCGCACGGCATCCAGGATGTGGGTCCTCACTTCCGGGTTCTGCAGGTTCAACTTGGGCATCGAGCCAAAGCCGTTCCAAGCCTCATAGTTGGGCGGGCCTTCGAGGCTGATCGGGAAAGACTTCGGGAAGAACCAGTCTGCAAAGCCGCTGTCCGCGCCCTTTTCAACGAGGTCCTGGAAGGCGGGAAATCGCGTGGAGGTGTGGTTGAAAACCCCGTCCAGCATCACGCCGATGCCCCTTTCGCGCAGGATGCTCGTCAGGTTGGAGAAGTCCGAAAGGCCACCGAGCCGCTCGTCGATGCGGCGATAGTCGTCGGTCTCGTAGCGGTGGTTCGCCGGGCTCTGGAAGATCGGCGTCATATACAGCACGTCCACGCCGAGCGACTGCAGATAGTCGGCCCGGCGGGCGGCGCCGGCGAGGTCGCCTCCGTGGAAGGTGGAATAGGTGGGGGCGGCATCCCAAGCGGCCGTCACCGCCGGGTTGTTGGCGGGGTCGCCGTCTTCAAATCGGTCGGGAAACACCTGGTAGACCAGCGCGCCCGCGGCCCATTCGGGGGCCTGATAGAGCGTCTCGGACGGAAGGCGGAATGAGGAGGCGCCAGCTTCGCGCAGGCCGGCTCGGCTGAAGACGCGGCGATTCTTTCCGGACTCAAGAACAAAATAGTAGGAGGCCGAGGCAGGCGCTGTGGCGCGGCCCGACCACCATTCGTAGTCTCCTTCGGCGGCAGGCTGGCACTCCACCTCGCGGCCATTCACCACGAGGCTTACCCGGGCGGCGTCTCCTCGGCGCACCCGAAGGCGGGCCGAGATCACCTCGGCGCCCTCAAACCGCGCCGCGAAAGCATCGCGCTCGGGCAGGTGCTGGAGCGCCGAAACTGTCAATTCTCCGTCGCCAGGAAACGCGGGCGCTTCAAAACCGTCTGGCGAGACCTGAATGATGCTGTTCGTGTTGCCCGAAGCGTCCGTGGCCGACTCCGGATTGGCCGGGTCCAGCACCCACTCGCGGCCGTTCAGGACAAATTTATACTCATGCCGGCCTGCCGGTATGGCCCGGGTCACCACCCAGCGCTGACCTCCGGGCTCCAGGGTCATGGGGTCCTCGCCGATCTTCCAGCCGTTGAAGGTCCCGCAGACGTTCACAGATTCCAGGCCAGGGCGATGCGGGAATACGAATTCAACGCTTGCATCAAAGGCGGCCAGCAGAACGGCGGCGAGCATTAGAGCGTCGCCTCCACCAGCAGACTGCTGGAGCCGCGGATCTTGAGCTCACAAGGAACGATGGTCCGCGAATGAGCCGCGCCGGCCTCCGGATGCTGAAGCTGACCCAGCAGGCGGCGCACCGCCAGCGAAATCATGTCGTTCATGCCCAGGTTCACCGAGCTGAGGCCCGGGGGAACCATAGAGCACAAGATCGAGTCGTTGAAGCTGACCACCGCCAGGTCTCGCGGAACATACAGCCCGGAGCCCTCCGCAGCCTGCATCACGCCCACGGCCATCGTGTCGTCCAGCACCACAAGCGCCTCGGGCGGGTTCGGGGATCGGAAAATTTCGTAAGCTCGCTGGCGTGCCGAGTGGAAGCCAAAACGAGCATGCCAGCATCGGGTGGGCATTCCAGCCTCGCGCATCGTGTTGGCATAGCCTTCGCCGCGCTCGTCCGAGACAAGAATTCCTTCCGGGCCGCCGAGGTAGCCGATGCTGGTGTGGCCCTGATCAATGAGATGCCGGGTGGCGAGCCGCCCCGCCAGCACGTTGTCGTTGTCCACGCTGGTGATGGGAAGGGGGCCAGGGTTGCCCAAAACCACGATCGGGAAATTGTCCTTTTGCAGGCGAGCAAGGCGGGCATCGCCGACTTCCGGCTCAAGATAGAGCACGCCATCGACCCGCCGCGACCGCAGCATGTCATCGTAGATGCGGCTCTGCTCGCCTCGCGTGCGGGCCTGCTCAATGGTCAGGCGATAGCAGGAGCCGGCAAGACTCTCGGTGATGCCTTGAACCAGCATCGAAAGGAAAGGATCCTCGCGCGTCTCCTCTTCGGGGCGATGCAGCACAAGGCCGATCAGCTCTGTGGAGCGACTGCGGAAGCTCTTGGCCCGGGCGTCCACGTGGTAGTTCGCCTGGCGCATCACGCTCTGGACCCGCTCCCGCACCTCGGACGCAACTCGCTCATCCCCCGCGATAACTCGGGAGACAGTGGACTGCGATACCTGCGCCAGTCGTGCGATGTCCTGCTGCGTGACCTTCATTGGCCTGTGTGCCTAGCTCCGCTTCGGTGCGGATGGAGTCCGTGAATACGAATTCCTGAGCTAACTTAGCACAAGAGACGGCCACTTTGTCAAATTTGTTCGCCGCGGCGGAAAAAAATCCTAGAAATCGTGCCGGCGCCGGTTCGAGCCCATCACGACCATCACGAGGATGACGATGGCGCACAGCACGGGGACCACAAAACTGGCCCAGTGGAGGGCGACCATGTTCCGGCCGATGAGATGGTATTCACGGTAGGCGCCATTCATGCTGCGCAGAGCCAGCATGCCGCCATAGACAATCCCGAAGGCGAGGGGGGCAAAAGCCGCCCATCGAAGCTTTGAAAAGAGGCTGCCCGTGGGGCGAGTGCTCAGCCAGAACCACAGAATCAGCCCCAAGGCGCCCGGAACAAGGGCCGTGAGAACCATGCCCACCCTCGTCGGGGCAGGATCCACCGCAAGGGCGCTGCGCAGAAGCTCGGTGCTGAAATCCATGTCTCCACCAAAGAATATCGGAAGACCGCTTCACCCGCAAAAGGCTTCAGCGCATCTTCCGATGTGATTTTCCCCTAAAAGGGAACTTAGAGCTCGTACTTGCCGGAGCCGGAGCCGTCGTCGCCCTGCGCGATGCGCTTGACGAAGCTCACCAGCTCCTTCGGGTTGAACGGCTTGGTCAGATACATGTCCGCGCCGTAGCTGTAGCCTTCGAACACGTCCTTGTCCTGGGCTCGTGCCGTGAGCATGATGATGGGCAGGGATTCCGTCTTCGGATCCCGCCGCAGAGATTTGAGAACCTCGAAGCCGTCGACGTACGGCATCATGACGTCGAGAACGAGGAGGTCGGGCTTTTCCGACTCCACCTTCTCGAGGCCTTCCTTGCCGTCAAACGCCGTGACGACCTCGAAGCCTTCACGCTTCAAGTTGACTTCGATGAGCCGGACAATGTGCCGCTCGTCGTCGCAGACTAGAACCTTCTTGGTCGCCATGTGCCGTTGTCACCCGGGTGGACAGTTCCGCCCGCAGAAGATGCTACCCCAATGCCGCCACAAGTGCGGGCGGTACCCTGACCTATCCATGAAGCTCACTCGCTTTGAATTGGCTCAAGAGCCGGGTGTCATCCGTTCCGGAGTATGGCACCAAGACCGCATCTATGAGACGGACGGAGAAAAAGCGGCGGGCATTCATGAGCCGGGCGACATCGTCCTGCACCCGCCGCTGGGCCGCCCCCCGTGCCTGCGCCTGTTCGAAGACGCCCCCGACGCCGGCATCATTCCCTACTCCTTTGGCAACCCCGGCAGCTTTTTTGGCCCCGGCGCCGAAATTCCTATGCCCATCGAGGGTCCGGGCCTGGGCATGGAGTGCCGCGTGGCCGGAGCCTGCTCCGACGCGGGCCGGCAGATCGACCCCAGCGAAGGGAGCGGGTTCTTTTTGGGCGCCACTCTGCTCATCAGTTTCACCAGCGAGCCCGCCCGCATTCTGGAGCAGGAGTCGGCTCTGCCGATCGGCGCCTCCCGCGACCTTGGCGGAGCCCTGGGCCCCTTCCTGGTGACCCCCGATGACCTCGGCGTGCCGCCCGACCGCGCCTCAACCGTCCGCTTCAGCCTGGAATACGAAATTCACGTCAACGACACGCTCATTGGCGAAGGCGTTTGGGAGGCTCTGCCCTCCTTCGGCGCCCTGGCCCACGCGGCCTCGCAGGGGTGCGGGCTCTATCCGGGCGACGTTTTGGCCTGGCCGCCCATGCCTTTGCCCCCGCTCATCGCCACCGAGCTGGGCCGAGACCT
>JBGSIR010000302.1:0-3422 GCA_041742415.1 Fimbriimonadaceae bacterium
CATGCCGAACATGCGGTGGCTCACCTTGGCTCCGACCGCAAAGGGCGGAGTCCAGCCCGAAGGCGCGGCGGGCTTCTCTTCGGCCAGCATCGAGGTGTAGCGCCCGTCGCGCTGCTGCACGGGGCGGCGGGCGGGCAGATCGAACTCTTCAAAAGCCTCGCCCCGGGCGTCCACCAGCTCCTTGGGCAGATCGTCGATAAAGCGCGACCGAGGGTTGAACTTGGGCTGGCCATAGAGGCTGCGGCGGCGGGCACAAAAGAGGCGAAGCTCCTCGCGGGCCCGAGTGAAGCCGACGTAGCAAAGCCGCCGCTCCTCCTCCATCTCGTCGTCGCTCGAAAGAGCGCGCGAGTGGGGGAAGACGCTCTCCTCCATGCCTACCAGATGCACCACCGGAAACTCCAGGCCTTTGCTGGAGTGCAGGGTCATGAGCGTCACCGCCTCGCCTGCTTCGGTGAGGCCATCGACGTCCGACATCAGCGCCACCGATTCCAAGAATTCGGTGAGGCCACCAATTTCGCTGCGGTCATGCTCGGCGGCGACGTTCACCAGCTCCTGCAGGTTTTCCAGTCGGCTCACTGACTCATCAGAATGGTCGGCGCGGAGCACATCCAGGTAGCCGCTGCACTGCATCAGCGCCTTCAGCACTCCGGCAACTCCCTCTTCGGCTTCGCGCTTTCGGGCGTCTTCGATGCCCCGCACCACCGAGAGCAGAGCCTTGGCGGGCTTGGCGGGCAGGCGGTCCAAAAAGGCCAGATTGCCGCAGGCCTCCAGCATGCCGACGCCCTTGGAATCAGCCTCTTCGGCGATCTTGGAAAGCGCCCCTGGCCCCACGCCGCGGGCGGGGACGTTGGCCACGCGCCGGAAGCTGCCGTCATCGCGCGGGTTCAGCGCCAGGCGAAGGTAGGAGATCATGTCCTTAATCTCCTTGCGCTCATAGAACCTCTGGCCGCCCACCAGCACGTGGGGAATTCGCATGGCCAGGAACGCCTCCTCCATCACGCGGCTTTGGGCGTTGGTGCGATAAAGCACGGCGCATTCGCCAAACTTGCGGCGGCCGGTGCGGACGTCTTTCAGGATCATATCGGCCACGGCGGCGGCTTCGTCGTGCTCAGTGCCGGCCTCGTAGTAAATGACCTTCTCACCCGCGCCGTTTTCTGTCCAGAGCCGCTTGTCCGACCGGCTGGGGTTGTGCTGGATAACGGAGTGGGCGGCGTCCAGAATCGACTGGGTGCTGCGGTAGTTCTGCGCCAGGGTCACCACCTCCGCGTCGGGGTAGTCCTGGGTGAACCGCATCATCAGGCTCAGATCGGCGCCGCGCCAGCCATAAATGCTCTGGTCGTCATCGCCCACGATGGTGATGTTCTTGTGCTTGCCGGCCATAAGCTGGGCAAAGCGGTACTGGGCGAAGTTGACGTCCTGATACTCGTCCACCAGAACGTGCAGGAACCGCTCCTGGAGCTTTTCGCGCACCGCTTCGCTCTCTTCCAGCAGGCGCACAGCGAAGGTGAGGATGTCGTCGAAGTCGAGGGCGCTGGCCCGTTTCAGGGCGGCGTTGTACTCCTTATAGATGCCCGCCACCTGCTCCTCGAAAAAGCCGGAAGCCTGCTGGGCATATTCGGCGGGGTTCAGCAGGCGCTCCTTAGCCCGGCTGATTTCGGAGAGCACTCCGCGCGGCTGAAGGGCCTTTTCGTCGAAACCCTTGCGCTTGATGAGGTCTTTGACCAGCGACATCTGGTCGCCGTCGTCATAGATGACGAAGTTCCGGTCGATGCCGATGGCCGAGCCCTCGATGCGGAGCAGCTTGGCGCAGACCGAGTGAAAGGTGCCCATCCAGAGCTCCTTGGCCTTGGGGCCCGCCATCTCTTCGATGCGCTCCCGCATCTCGCGGGAGGCCTTGTTGGTGAAGGTGACGGCCAAAATGCGCCACGGGGCCACGCCGGCCGCCATGAGCCGGGCGATGCGGGCGGTGATGACCCGGGTCTTTCCCGAGCCGGCTCCGGCAAACACCTTCAGCGGCCCGCCCGCCCAATCCACCGCCTTCTGCTGGTCTGGATTGAGTTTTGGAGAGGCGCTCATTCGGCCTATGATACTTGCGGGGAGCGGACGCAAAAGGGGGGCTCCTGGGGCGGATTGGATGTAACATTCCGCTGACATCCTCCGTCAGTACCTGATGGAGCATTGCCGCCTTTTTGAAGGGCGGCGTTGAGGTTCATTTTGATGAAGCACCTGATCAGCGTGATGGCCGCCGCAGCGATTTTTGGCTCGGCTGCCGCGCAGACCGGATTCACTATCCGCCGCCCGGCCGATGGAGCAAAGGTTCGCGAGACCGTGGTGATGCGGTTCCCCGGCGCCAGCATTCCCGAAGACGGCTACCTGGGCATCTATATCAATGGCAAGTTCATTGAGGCCGTGAAGCCGGAGATGGTCGGCGATGAGTACATCTATCGCCTGGACACCAAGGCCCGCAAGCTAGATGATGGCGAGCACGAGATCGAAGCCGTTCTCTTCGTGGACTTTGGCGAGCGCCCGCGCATCGTCAACCGCAGCCGAGTGCGCGTGACGGTGGACAACTACACCAGCATCAGCATTCCCGCCAATGGCCTCAACCTTCGCTACACCTTCAGCCCCGGCAAGGAATGGAAGTACTCGCTGACGCAGAACCAGACGCTCAGCTTCGTTTCCGAGGCGCTGGCTTCTGTTGGCGGACAGGGCGTCGAGATCAACCTCGACACCGAAAATTTCCGGGTGATGTATGCCGTGGACAACGCCTACTCCACGAGCTCCGGCCGAGAGGGCTTGATCCGCATTCAGGGCCTGCCGGACAAGGGCAAGGACTACGCCATCCTCACCACGTCTGGCAACGCCCAGCCGCGCCGCTACTACAGCCACGAGATGCACCCGCTTTACATGCGGATCAGCAACACCGGCCGCGAAATCTTCTCTGCCGCGCCGAACTATTGGCCGCTGGAAGGCACCTCAGGCGAGGCTTTCCGCCTGGACCTCTACGTCGTCGCTCCCCTTCCCCTGCTCCCCAGCCGAGCCGTCTCCCCGGGAGACTCCTGGCGCTCGGGCTTCCTCACCGGAGCCTTCAGCCTGGAGGAAAAGGATGAGATCGACAAGTTCATGGCGTCCATTGACGGCCGTGGCACCCTGGAATCTGTAGAGTGGTTCAATGGCCGACGCACCGCCAAGGTCCGAATCATCGCCAGCTTCAACGCCGACGATGAGACTCGCGTGCAGCAGCTCAACCAGGTTCAGGGCGACACCAACAAGCTTGAAGTCGAGCAGGTCTTCTGGTTCGATCTTGACCGCGGCGTCATCGTCCGACTCGAAGAGAGCCTTCTTCAGGAATCCGTCATTGATGCGGCCGCTCCCGCGGCTGCTGCTGGCGGCGGAGGAGCCGCTGGCCCCAGCGCAGGCCC
>JBGSIR010000303.1:0-6870 GCA_041742415.1 Fimbriimonadaceae bacterium
CGGTCCACGCGGTAGAGCAGCAGGCCCTCGGCCCCGGTCTGCTGGCGCAGCTCATCGGCCAGCGCCTTAGCGGGAGACTCTTCGGCCTTCATCACCGACTTAAAGAGAAGCGCCGCCGAGCGGTCGCCGCGCGAGCGCTCCTCAAGGCTTCGGGCATGGTCGCGGAGCACGCGAAAGCTCTCGCGCAGCTCCAGCATGTCCACCGGAGGCTCCTGCTCGGGCTGGGGCTCATCGTCCAAAACTTCGGCCACGGGCGCCTCCATCTCCTTCACCACCACCTGCCGTCCTGCTCGCAGCATGAGGCCGAGAAGGCCGATGCCGCCGAGCTGGGCATAGAGCGACCAGCCCGGGGAGCCGAAGGCGTTGGCCGAAGCCATCGCCGCGCCGGTGCTGAGCGGAGCCCACACCGCCGGGCTCGCCTCTCCCCGGGCAAAGGCCCAAATGAGCGGAGCCAGGGCCAAAAAGGCAAAGGATTCGGCCAGGCCCATATGCGCCAAAATGCCGACGACAACCGCGGAATCGATGGCCGCTCCAACGCCCCACACATGGGGAGTGCGCAGGCTGCGCCGGTCCAAAAGGAAGCTGACCACGGCCACGGCGGCCCAAATCATGGCGGCGCCTCCCACCAAGCGCAGGCTCGCCGCCGGGCTGAAATATGCCCAAAGCGCCGCGCCGCCCGCCAAGGCGAGCTTCAAGACCAGTTCCGCCATCCGTGGTGTCACTGGTGATTTTATCGGGAAGGATTGAGATCTCTGGAGGGCAAAAAAAGGCCCGCCCAGCTCCAGAGCGGAGCGGGCGGGTTTGGGCGGGCCTGGCTGTTCCGGTTTAACGGATGAGCGAGAGGACCTGCTGCGGGCCCTGGTTGGCCTGGGCGAGCATCGAGATGCCCGACTGCTGCAGGATCTGCTGCTTGGTGAAGTTCGTCATCTCCTCAGCCACATCGACCTCGCGGACGCTGGACTCAGTGGCGCTCAGGTTTTCCTTGGCAACGTTCAGGCTTCGGACGTTGGACTCAATCGTGTTTCGCACAAAGGAGCCGATGCGTCCTCGGCTTTCCGAGACATTGCTGATCGCGCTGTCGATTTTGTCGAGAGCGGAGGCCATGTCGGAGCCCGTGATGTCGAGGCCAGAGACGCCCAGAGTCGAGGAGCTGAAGTTGCCAATCGACAGAGTGGTGGTCTGGCCGGCGTTGGCGCCGATCTGGAACTTGGTCAGTCCAGCGGTGAGCTGGATGGCTGAAGAGTAGGTCGCGGTGGCGTTGCCGCCCTCGGTCAGGCGAATCGAGTTTCCTTCGGAATCCTTGAGGTCGAGGCCCTTGCCCTTATCGAAGGTCACCGTGGAGGAGCCCACCGTCACCGAAGCGACTGCATCGACGCCGGCGGCGCTGGCGGAGCCGGCGGCCGACTGAATGATGCCCGCCGAATCGGTCAGGTTGATCTTCGCGTCGGAGCCGTAGCCGTTGGTCTTCAGGTTGATGGTGCCCGTGCCGGTGTCCTGCACCGCAATGACGCCCGTCTCACCCGAGGCTTCGTTGATCTTCTGAACCAGTCCAGCAGCCGTGGTGGCGGCGTCGGTGGAGAAGGTCTTGCCGTTCAGCGAGAAGCTGCCCGCGCCAACGGTGTCAGTGGCGGCGGTGTAGCCGGTTTCGGTGCCCGTGTGGGTGGCCTGAGTGGCAGCCGTGGTCACCTGGACGTTGACGCCGCCTGAGGTCGTGATCGCTTCGCCGTCGAAGGATCCGGTGAAGTTGGCGCTGTCGATGGCGGTCTTGTTGGCCACCGCAGCGGTCGTGCCGGCGGAGCCATTCAAAAGCTTGATGGAGCCGTACTGAGTGTTGCTGGAGACGCGGTCGATGGACTGCAGAATGTTGTTGAGCTGGGTCTGGTTGGCCTGCTTCTGGGTGGAGTCGAGGGCGCTGGAGCCGTTCGCCACGGCGAGGCTTCGAGCCTCTCGCAGCAGTCGGCTGGTTTCGTCGAGGCCGCCCTCGGCGGTCTTGGCATAGTTGATGGCGTCCTGGTTGTTCTTCAGGGCCGCGTCCATGGAGCTGAGCTGGGCGCGATAGCTCTCCGAGGCGATGAGGCCAGAGGGATCATCCGCGGCCGAGTTGATGCGGAGGCCGGTCGAAAGTCGGTTGGTCGACTTGGAGACTTCCATGCCCGTCTGCTTCAAGTTGCGCAGAGAGTTCATGGCCGAGATGTTGGTGTTGATTCTGAATGACATCCTGTCTGTTTCCTGAAGCCGGCTTGCCTTCTTGGCTCGCCTTTTGGCCTCAACCACAGGGTTCTTACCAGGCTAAAAACATTGCCAGGCTGGTGAAAATGCGAGGCAATTCAAACACTAGTAATGGCGCCAGCAGCGTTTTTACGGGCAGCATTTTTGCGGGTCTCCAGGCTCCAAAACGACGACCGCCCCGGCCTTGCGGCGCGGGGCGAATCGTTTTTGGCGGCACTGCCGTCGCCCGAATTAACGGATGAGCGACAGAACAGCCTGCGGGGCCGAGTTGGCCTGGGCGAGCATCGAGATGCCCGACTGCTGCAGGATCTGCTGCTTGGTGAAGTTCGTCATTTCCTCAGCCACATCGACCTCGCGGACGCTGGACTCGGTGGCGCTCAGGTTCTCCTTGGCGACGTTCAGGCTGCGGACGTTCGATTCGACCGTGTTGCGGACGAACGAGCCGATGCGGCCTCGGCTTTCCGAGACATTGCCAATCGCGCTGTCGATCTTGTCGAGAGCGGAGGCCATGTCGGAGCCGGTGATGTCGAGGTTGGAGAGGCCAAGCGTCGAGGAGCTGAAGTTGCCAATCGACAGAGTGGTGGTCTGGCCGGCGTTGGCGCCGATCTGGAACTTCGTCTGCCCAGCGGTGAGCTGGATGGCCGAAGTGTAGGTCGCGGCAGCGTTGCCGCCCTCCGTCAGCTTGATGGAGTTGCCCTCAGAGTCCTTCAGGTTCAGGCCCTTGCCCTTGTCAAAGGTCACCGTGGAGGCGCCCACCGTCACCGAGGCCACCGCATCCACGCCGGAGGCGCTGGCGGAGCCGGCGGCCGACTGAATGATGCCCGCCGAGTCGGTCAGGTTGATCTTCGAATCAGAGCCGTAGCCGTTGGTCTTCAGGTTGATGGTGCCCGTGCCGGTGTCCTGCACAGCAATGACGCCGGTCTCACCCGAGGCCTCGTTGATCTTCTGAACCAAGCCCGAAGCCGTGGTGGCAGAGTCGGTCGAGAAGGTCTTGCCGTTCAGCGAGAAGCTGCCCGCGCCAACGGTGTCGGTGGCGGCGGTGTAGCCCGTGTTGGTGCCCGTGTGGCTTGCCTGAGTGGCAGCCGTGGTCACCTGAACGTTGACGCCGCCGGAAGCAGTCACAGCCTCGCCGTCGAACGAGCCCGTGAAGCTGGCGCTGTCAATCGCCGACTTGTTGGCGACGGCGGCAGTGGTGCCGGCCGAGCCGTTGAGCAGCTTGATGGAGCCGTACTGGGTGTTGCTCGAAACGCGGTCGATGGACTGCAGAATGTTGTTCAGCTGAGTCTGGTTGGCCTGCTTTTGGCTGGAGTCCAGAGCGCTGGAGCCGTTCGCCACGGCGAGGCTTCGGGCCTCTCGCAGCAGTCGGCTGGTTTCGTCGAGGCCGCCCTCGGCGGTCTTGGCATAGTTGATGGCGTCCTGGTTGTTCTTCAGGGCCGCGTCCATGGAGCTGAGCTGGGCGCGATAGCTTTCCGAGGCGATGAGGCCGGAAGGATCGTCCGCAGCGGAGTTGATGCGAAGGCCCGTGGAGAGCCGGTTGGTCGACTTGGCCACTTCCATGCCGGTCTGCTTCAAGTTGCGCAGACTGTTCATGGCCGAAACGTTCGTGTTGATTCTGAACGACATTTTTCTTTCTTCCCTGAAGGCGCCGATTGGCCATCCTGGCCCGGCGCTGGACTTTCGTCCAAGAGCGGTCTTCCGCCACTGTCGCCCCCATCGCCCCGCGCAAAATACTGGGGTCCAACAACTCCAGAACTTTTGCGAGCCAGAAAAAATATCAGGTCAGAATTATCAGGTTTTGAACCTGGACATCAACTCAGCCAGCGCCTCGGCGCTCTGCATCGGCACAGCGCAGTAGAGGCTCGCCCGCAGGCCGCCCACGGTGCGGTGACCCTTCAAGTCCCGCATGTTCTCGGCCTTGGCCTGGGCCAAAAACTCCGCCGTCAGCTCGTCGCTGGGCAAAGTGAAGACGACGTTTGTACGGCTGCGCGAGCCCGGGTGGGCGTGGCCCTGATAGTGGTCGGGCTGGGCGTCAATCTGCTTATAAATGAGCCGGCTCTTGGCCAGAGCCTCCGCCTCGGTCGCCTCCAATCCGCCCATCCTCAGCCAGTGCTGCGCGCAGAGGCCCAGCAGCCAAATCGCGCCGCAGGGGGGTGTGTTCAGCAGCGAGCCCGCCGCGGCCTGCGCTTTGTAGCTCAGCGACTCGGCCAAGTCCTCGCGGCACATCTCCAGCACGTCTGGCCGAATGAAGACCACCGTCACGCCCGCCGGCCCCAAGTTCTTCTGCGCCCCGGCATAGACTATCCCATAGCGGCTCCAATCAAAGCTCCGCGAGCCCAGGATGCTGGAGGCGTCGCAGACCACCGGCACATCCGGCCACTCATCGTCCGGAACTTCCAGCCCCTCGATGGTCTCGTTCATGGTCACATGGAGCCAGCCCTCGGCCCCCTTGATCTCCGCGCCGCGCGGCTGGCGGCGAAAGCCATCGGCCGAGCCGTCCCACACCATCCGGCTGCCCGGCGCCGCCTTCAGCGCCTTCTGGCCCCAAGAGCCCGCCACGGCATAGGAGCCCGGCCCCAGATTCATAGGGACCATCGAAAACTGGTGCGTGGCGCCGCCCTGCAAAAAGAGAAGCGACCAGTCGGCCGGAGTCTGCAGCCAAGCGCGCAATGCGGCCTCGGTCTCGGCCAAGACGGCCTCAAACTCCGCCGATCGGTGGCTCATTTCCAGCACGGAGACACCCGTGCCGCGCCAGTCAAGCATCTCAGCGGCGGCCTGCTCTAGCACCGTCGGCGGAAGCGCGCTTGGTCCGGCGGAAAAATTGTGGACGAGTTCGCGGGCCGGCATCTTAGTTCGCCTCTCCCAGCGCGTTCTGCACCACGTCGAGCACATAGGGATGCATCTTCAGCCGGTCCAGCGAGGCGGACTGCGCCTGACGGTCGAGACTAATCTGCGCGATGGCGGCCTGCGCCGAGCCCAAGATGATGTTCTCGACCTCCTGCACATTGATGCCGTCTGCTCGGAGAAGTTCGAAGACCTCGGCCAGCACGCCAACTCGGTCCAGGTGCCTCACCACCAAAAGGTGGGTTGCCGCTGCGCCGCGGCGCACGTTCACCGTGTTGGGCGCCTGGCCCGTAGCGCGAAAAGCGTGCACGATCCGCACCACCTCGTCGGCAATCGCCTCCTGTGCCTGGCGCGTGCTGGCCCCGATGTGGTGGGTGCAGACTATGCCCGGCACATCCGCCAAGTCCGTCCGGAATTCACCCTCGCCAAAGCTCGGCTCTCCCTCCATCACATCGAGCCCCGCTCGAATGCGGCCGGACCGACAGGCCCTGATCAAAGCCTCCTGATCCACCACTTCCGCCCGGCTTGTGTTGATGAGAACGGCGCCCGGCTTCATCATGCTGATGAACTCGTCGTTCACCATGCCCTTTGTCTCCGGCACGAGCGGAACATGCAAAGAAAGAAAATCCGCCTGGCGGGCGGCGTCCTGCCAGTTTTCGGCGCGGCCAATCTGCAGCGCCGCCGCCACCTCCGGGCCCATAAAGCGGCTGTAGGCCACCACATTCATGCCAAAGGCGCGGGCTCGCGGGGCAACTTCCTGGCCGATCTGACCCATGCCAATGAGGCCCAGGGTCGCGCCGTAGAGCCCCCCGCCCTTGCTGTGCTGCTTCTTGTTCCAGCGGCCTTCGCGCAGGTCGATGGCGCACTGCGGAATGGAGCGGTCCACCGCCAGCATGAGCCCAAAGGCAAGCTCCGCAACCGCGATGGCGTTTTTGCCGGGGCAGTTGGCCACCAGGATTCCGTTCGAGCTGGCGGCGGCCACATCAATGGTGTTTGTGCCCGCTCCGGCCCGGATGACGAGACGCAACGGGCTCGACTCCAGCGCATCAGCCTCCACCCGGGTCGAGCGCACCACCAGCACCTGCGGCTGATGCCGCTGTACCGCCTCGCGCAGCCCCGGGCCGGACGCCTCTGGCTCAAGAATGACTTCTGCTCCAATTCCCGTCAGACCGTCAATCGCCCGCCTTTCCAGAGCATCCGCCACCAGCACCCGCATGTTGGCTTCTATTGTGGAGCCCCCCTCCAATCCGGGACAGGCGAGAGAAATGCCCCACAATGAAGCCATGAACCTCTCGGCCTACCTCGCCGCCAAAAAGCAGGCTGTCTATGTCGACCTGCAGGCAGGAAGGCCGCCTTCGGAGGGCCGATTTGACGCCGCGCTCTGGAAGGAGGGCAACGACAAATCGAAGCCGCAGATCGGCTCCACGGTGCTGGAGCCGCACCTCATCTCGCTCCAGTTCATCTACCCCGACCCCCAGGGCGCCGCCCTGATTCTTCGGGTCGAGTTCGATCCGCCCGAGCGCATTGTGCAGATGCCCGTGCCCGACTGGGTGGTCGAGAGCATCTGGCAGGGCGAAATCAGCGGCTCGCCGCAGTTCGAATCAGACGCGAAGCGGATGATGGCCGACTTCGCCGCCAGCCTGGAGCCCGGGGCCAACGATGGCTTCTTTGGCCCGCAGGCCCCCAAGCGGCGCGAATAGGCAGCCCATCTGCCAAGATGCACGAGCCGCCGATGTCCTCTGCGCCCCCGCCCGACGCCCTTGGCCTTCCCGCCATGAGGCTGGCCCTGCCCCTGCCTCC
>JBGSIR010000304.1:0-6433 GCA_041742415.1 Fimbriimonadaceae bacterium
GCAGCGACACCACCGCCGCCGCGCTCGGCGCCGCACTCAAAGCCGAGGCGGTGGAGATCTACACCGACGTCGATGGCCTCAAGACTTCGGACCCCGACTTCGTGCCCGAAGCGCCGACCCTTGCTTCGCTGGACTACGCCGAGGTCGCCGAAATTGCCCACTTGGGCGCCAAGGTGCTGCACCCCCGCGCCGCAGAAATCGGCCAAAGGTTTCAGGTTCCGCTCTGGGTGAAGAGCACCTTCAGCGAGAGCGAGGGAACCCTCATCACTTCGCTGGACCCCGGCAGCCGGCGCATGACCGGAGTCTCTCACGCCGGCCAGATGGTGTGGTTCCAGATGGATCTCTCCACGGTTCTGCCTGCCCAGCGGGCGGCCATCGGCCAGCGCATCTATGAGGTTCTGGCCAAGTACCGCATCTCGCTCTACATGATCGACGACACCCCGCAGTCGATCGGCTTCTCTGTTCCGCGCGGCCAATTCACCGACGTCAAAGAGCTTTTCGACGGCCTGGTGATGCCCATGCGGGAGCCGGAGGAGAGGGTCTACATCATGCAGGCGGGCAGCGAGCCCAGCCAAGAGACCGAAACCCAGATCCGCCTGCTGAGCGAATGGGCCGAGCCGGTGATCATTCCCATCGCCGTGAGTGAGGGCCTCACCATGGTTTCGGTGGTCGGGCGCGGCGCGATGAATCAGCCGGGCCTCTTTGTGCGCATCATGACGGCCCTGGCCGAGGCCGAGATCCCGGTGATCCAGGTGAGCGACAGCGAGTCCTCGGTCAGCATTCTGGTGCCCGAGTCGGAGCTGAAGCGAAGCGTCAAGCGGCTCCACGATGCCTTTGAGCTGGAGAAGGCGCAGTGAGCCGCCCGCGCATCATGGGCGTGCTCAACGTCACCCCCGACAGCTTTAGTGACGGAGGGCGCTGGATGCAGTTTGAGGCCGCCGTTGAGCGGGGGCTGGAGATGGCGGCGCAGGGGGCAGACATTATCGACGTGGGCGGAGAATCGACCCGCCCCGGCGCCGAGCCGGTGGACGCCGCCGAGGAGCTTGCCCGGGTCGAGCCGGTGGTCCGCGCCCTGGCCCGGGCTGGGCTCACGGTCTCCATCGACACCCAAAAGCCGAGCGTCGCCCATGCCTGCCTTACCGCGGGGGCGCAGATCGTGAACGACGTCGGCGCCCTTTCGGCGCCCGGCATGACGGAAGTCTGCGCCGCCTTCGGCTGTACGGTCTGCCTGATGCACATGAAGGGCCGGCCTCGGACGATGCAGCAAAGCCCCGAATACCGAGATGTCAAAGCAGAGGTGAAGGCCTTCCTTCTGAATCGCGCCGAGATGATTCAGGATGCGGGAGTCGCCAGCGAGAAAATCTGGATCGACCCAGGCATCGGCTTCGGCAAGACTCTGCGGCACAATCTGGAGCTGCTTCACGGGCTGGGCGAGCTGGTGTCCCTGGGCTACCCCGTCCTCATTGGCGTCAGCCGCAAGTCTTTCCTGGGCTCTCTGCAGAGCATTTCGGGTGAGCCAGAACCGGTGGAAGCCCGGCTCTCTGGCACGCTGGCGGCGCAGGTCTTGGCCCAGATGCAGGGCGCATCCATCATCCGCTGTCACGACGTGGTGGAGACGCGCCGAGCGGCGGAAGTGGCCGGGGCCGTGCTCGACCCCTCGCTATACTAAAGGATAGGACATGCCTATGCTGACCGCCGCTCTTCTCGCCTCTGCGATCGTTACTGCTCCCGCCAAGATCAACTGGGCGCCGAGCGAAGCTGCCGCCTTCAAGGCCGCAAAGGCCAGCGGCAAGCTCATCATGGTGGACTTCTTCACCGACTGGTGCTTCTGGTGCAAGGAGCTGGACAAGAACACCTTCCCGGCCCCTCAAGTTGTCGAGCTCTCCAAGAGCCTTGTCGCCGTGAAGCTTGATGCCGAAAAGGAGGGCCTCGCGCTTGCAGAAAAGCATGGCGTCAACGGCTTCCCCACAATCCTTTTCCTCCGCCCGGACGGCACTGAGTTTTCGCGCCTTGTCGGCTATAAGCCTGCGGCCCCCTTTGCCGCCGATATGACCGACATCATCTCCGCGCACAGCTCCAGCAAAACCATCGCCGCCCGCCTCGCCGCGAACCCAGACGACAAGAACCTGAACTTGACGGCTGCCATGGTTTACGGCGTGATGGGCCGCGTTGACGCCGCCGAGAGCGCTTTCCGCAAAGCGGAGCTGGCCGGCGCCAATGGCGAACAAATGGGCAAATCCGCCAACCGAATTGGCGACATTTATCAGAACGCTGGCGACATGAATGGAGCCATCACTTGGTTCGAAGTGGCGCGGTTCTATTCCGGCGGCAGCACCGCAGTTGAGGAATATGCCCTCATCAGCATCGCCTATTGCTGGATGTCTATGGAGAACATGGACGAAGCCAAGAAGGCCGCTCAGTTGGTGTTGAACCTGAAGGGCGCCTCCAAGGAGGCCCGCGAATCCGCCCAGGGCATCCTCGAAAGCGGCGAAGGAATGTAACCGATGCCCCCGCGAGCGCACTGGCCCGGCCTCCACCGCATTCGCCTGACAGGGGCGGATGCTTTGGATTGGCTCCAGGGCCAGTGCACTCAAGACCTGCGGGGAATGGAGCCGGGCGAAGTTCGCCTGGCCATGCTCGCCCGAAACACGGGCCAGCTCGAGGCCCTGCTGGTCATCCACGCCTCCGCAGAAGGCCTCGATGTCTACGCCGAGCCGCCCGAACCGCTCATGGATCGCGTGCGCGATTTCGTCATCATGGAGGACGTCGCGGCCCAACTGGACCCGCGTCCCGTCTGCTGGGAAGCGGGCGAAGGGGACGGAGCCCCCTTGACCTTGGACATTCCGGGCTGCCTGGCTTTTGCCGATGCCGAGCCAGATGAAGCTCGGTTACTGGCCGCAGGATGGCCCCGCGTGGGCGCCGACACCAGCGCCAAAACACTGTGCCCCGAGCTGGGCGCCCTTTGGGTGGACCGCGCCATCAGCTACCGCAAGGGCTGCTACACCGGCCAGGAAGTCATCATGCGCATCCACAGCCGAGGCCGCACCCACCGCACCTGGATGCTGGTCCTGGCCAAAGAGCCGCTTAAGGCGGGCGCGCCGGTGGAAGTGGATGGAGCCCCCGTCGGGGAAGTTCTGCGATGCATGGAATGGCAGGGCCGCTGGCTGGCCTCCGCGCACATCAAGAACGCAGCAGCCGTGGATGGCCAGGCGGCCGCCGTCAGTGGAAAGCCGGCTGTGCTCCGCTTCCCGCCGGTCACAGCCCCCTAAAAGCCTGTGCCAAAATGGCCGGGTATGGCCACCAGGATCGAAATGGACGCCCTCGGCGAAGTGCATGTGCCCGCCGAAGCCTATTGGGGCAGCCAAGCGGAGCGGAGCCGCCAGCTCTTTCAGCTCACCGGACTCACCGAGCACCCCCGCATGATCGACGCCTACATCATGCTGAAAAAGGCATGCGCCGTGGCCAACACCGAGCTCGGCCTGCTGGACAAAGCCGTGGGCGACGCCCTGGTTCAAGCCGCCGACGAGATTTTGGAGGGCGGCCTGCGCGACCAGTTCCCCGTGGATGTCTTCCACATGGGCGCCGGCACCAGCTTCAACATGAACTGCAACGAGGTGCTGGCCAACCGCGCCGAGGAGATTTTGGGCGGCAAAAAGGGCGAATACAAGATCGTCAAGCCGAACGACCATCCCAACTACGGCCAGAGCACCAACGACACCTTCCCCACCGCCATGCGCGTTATGAGCCGCATGATGCTGGAGGACCTCAACGGCGAAGTCTGCCGGCTGGAGCAGGCCCTGGCCGCCAAGGGCGTGGAGTTTGACGGCGTCCTGAAAAGCGCGCGCACCCACCTGCAGGACGCCGTGCCGATTCGTCTGGGCCAGGAATTCACCGCCTATGCGGGCTCGGTCCACCGCTGCACCCGCTGGCTGGAATATGCCGGACACGAGCTGGAGGTGCTGGCCATTGGCGGCAGCGCGGCGGGCACGGGCATCAACACCCACCCCGACTACCGCATCCGCGTGGTGGAGCTGCTTGCTGAATACACGAACCTGCCCTTCCGCCCGGTCATCGACCTGCGCGAGGGCATGCAGAGCCAAATGTGCATGTCGGCCCTGGCCGCATCGGTGCGCCTGCTGAGCCAGGAGCTCACCCGCATCACCAACGACCTGCGCCTGCTTTGCAGCGGCCCGCAGACCGGCCTGGCCGAGATCGTGCTTCCCGCCGTTCAGCCGGGCAGCTCCATCATGCCGGGCAAGGTGAACCCCAGCATGGCGGAGAACATGAACATGGTCCTCTTCCAGGTGATGGGCCAGTGCCACGCCATCGACCAGTCGGTGGCCGCCGGCCAGCTTGAGCTGAACGTGATGATGCCGGGCATGGCCTTCAGCAGCCAGTTCATGCTGCAGCTGCTGACCAATGCGCTGGAGACCTTCACCGACAACTGCATCGTGGACATCACCGCCAACGTCGACGCCTGCCGCCGCTATGCCGAAATCTCGCCCTCGCTGGCGACGGCGCTCAACCCCATCATCGGCTACAAGGCCGCCGCGAAAATCGTCGAGATTGCGCTGGCCGATGGCCGGGCCATCCCCGCGGTGGCAAGCGAGCTCGCCGCGATGCCGGCAGCCGAGCGGACGGCGAAGTACGGCGAAGCCATCTCTGAGAGCCTGGGCAAGCTGACTCCCGAGAACATGGCCCGCGCCCTGGACCCAATCGCCCTCACCGAGCCCGGCATCCCCGGCTGATCCTGGCGCAAGAAAGCCCTCTCCCGCTCATGGCGAGAGAGGGCTTTCTGCTGTCTCGCGATCAGTCGCGAATCGGCTCAAGGAGCATCTCTTTGGTGAAGATGAAGTCCTCTCGCTCGTAGTTGGCCAGCTCAAAGTCGCTGCGCAGGACGATGGCGCCCGTCGGGCAGGCTTCCTGGCAGTAGCCGCAGAAGATGCAGCGGAGCATGTTGATTTCGTAGCGATTGGCGTATCGCTCGCCGGGGGAGCGGCGGTCTTGGTCAGTGTTTTCGGCCGCCTCGACATAGATGCACCGCGCCGGGCAGGCACCAGCGCAGAGGCTGCAGCCAATGCAGCGCTCCAGGCCCGAATCGTAGCGGGTGAGAACGTGGCGCCAGCGGGTGCGGGCGAACTGCTCTCGGCGCTCCTCGGGATACTGCACCGTCACCTTCTTGCGGAAAGTTCGGCGGCCCGTGATGCCGAAGCCGGTGACGATGGGCTGAACGACGTCTTTGAGAAGCTGAAAGCTCATGGTCAGACGGTCTCCAGGGTCCGGGCTTTGGTCTCCGACATGCGAAGCTGGTGCTTGTCGGTGAAGGACTGCGCCTTGATCTTGTTCTGAAGCTTCAAAAAGGCGTACATCAAAGCATCGGGCGAGGGCGGACAGCCCGGCACATAGACGTCGACGGGCACCACCTGGTCGGCGCCCTGAACGATGGCGTAGTTGTTGTAGACGCCGCCGCTGCTGGCGCAGGCTCCCATGGAGATCACCCACTTGGGCTCTGGCATCTGGTCATAGATCTGCCGAAGCACCGGAGCCATCTTCTTGCTCACGCGGCCCGCGATGATCATCACGTCGGCCTGGCGCGGGGTGGCGCGAAAGGCTTCGCTGCCAAATCGGGAAAGGTCGAAGCGCGAGCTGACGGTCGCCATCATCTCGATGGCGCAGCAGGCCAGGCCAAACGTCAGCGGCCAAAGGCAGTGGGCCCGCGCACCATTCAAAACGTTGAGCTGCTCCAGCAGGCTCTTGGAGTTCGTCACGACGACGCTTCCTCCTTTCTGGATGTCCCCCAGAACCGGCGTGGCGCTGTCGTGCAGAACCAAGGTCTCCACCCTCTTCGGCATGTCGCTATTCTACTGCCCTTGGCGGCGCAGCGTCTGCTCTAGTCCGACTTTGCCCGGCGAGATGTCCCGGCGAACGGTAAAGTAACCCCCGGTTGTGCGCCTTTCGCAAGCCGTTTCCCTGCTTTCGGGCCACCCGGCCTTCACTTCGTTGAACCGGGCCGCCACGGGAGTCACCGTTTGGTCTTCGGTCTCGATTGAGGCCCGCCCTGTGCTGTGCGCGGCCGAATGGCTCCGCGCCCCGCGCCCCATGATTGTCGTGACATCCGGCCACGAGCGGGCGCTGCAATGGCAGGCCAGGCTCGGCCTCTGCGGCATTCCGGCCGAGCGATTGAGGCTCATGCCCAGTGCTGGGGGAGCCCTCTATGAGGACAGCCCGCCCGAAGCCGCAGCCCTTTCCGACCGCCTCGGCGCCTTGGCCTCTTTGCTCACCGGCGAGCCGAATGTGGTGATCACCACCGCCCCCGCCGCCCTGGAGCGCACCCTGCCGCCCGACGTGCTGCGAGAGTCTTACGTCTCACTGGAGGCCGGGCAGGAGCTGGACCTTCAGGCGCTGGAGCGCACCCTGAGCCGGCTCGGCCTGG
>JBGSIR010000305.1:0-1600 GCA_041742415.1 Fimbriimonadaceae bacterium
GGAGCGCACGCCCACCCGCCGCCGCAGCACGCGCGAAACGCCGATCGAGGCGGGCGTCAAGAGTGTGGTGCGCAGCGCAGGCAGCCAAATCGGCCGCCAGCTCGTGCGCGGCATCCTGGGCTCACTCTTCAAGGGCCGATAGACCGCCCCACCCGCCGCGTCCCGCGCTATAATTCGCGTCTGCGCGGCGGGTATAGCTCAGTAGGTTAGAGCGCCTGGTTGTGGTCCAGGAGGTCGCCGGTTCAAATCCGGTTATCCGCCCCAAAACTTTGGTTGAGCATCTGCTCCCAACATTTTGCCTTTTCTCAGCCAAAATGGGTCACCGTGGGCGAAGAGGACGAAGGCTTTCAGCCTCCTAGGCAGTTGAGCTGGGACGAGTTTCTCGCCATCATCCGGCAGCGGGTGACGGAGATGTCGCCAGGCGATAACCCGCGCATGTGGGCCGTGATTCATGCTGATCTCGGCAGCGCTTGCCTGCAGGCGGCGTCACAAGTGGACTTTGAAGCCAGCTATGACTTGCTGGTCGAGTCGCAAGAAGCGTGGCAGAAAGCAGGCGAGGCTTTTGAGCGGCTCGGCGACCAGCAGGGCTTGGCGCGATCCGAGCTGGGGCTGGGCGAGGCGCTTTCGGAGCTGGGAGACCACTGGGTGGGGCTCCCGGCCAAGCGTCAAGCCGCGCAGGCGTATCGGCGGGCGGTCGCTCTTTTTGGCCAGCACGGCGCGCGCAAGGGCTTGGCCGAAGCCTGGCTGGGCCTGGGCAATGAGCTGTCGGACATCTGCAGTGAAGATGAGAGCATCGAGCTGTTTCGGGAATGCGCCGCAGCCTACGAAGCGGCTCTGGCCTTCATTGAATCAGACGAAAGCTCTTTGGAATGGGCGGCGGTTCAAAATGACTTCGGCCTCGCCCTGATGAGGCTGGGGGAGCGGACGAACTGCGTCGAAAGCCTGGAAAGAGCGCATGAAGCGTTCGCCCAAGCCGAGCCCATTTTCCATGATGAGGGCCGGTTGGGCGTGTGGGCGAGCCTCCAAACGAACCTGGGATCGACTCTGCAGAGCCTTGGCGAGCGGACGCTGAATCCCGAGCTGGTGAGGCAGGGAATGGAGGCCTTCGAGAAGGCGATGAAAGTCTATTCATCATGGCCAGACCTGGTGGATTGGGCCAAGGCGCAGCTCAACATGGGCAACGCTGCGCGGACTCTGGGCGATTTGGAGAAGACCGCCCCGCACTATTCGGAAGCCATCATCCGCATTCAGATGGGCCTGGAGAAGATCTCGGCCGAAGGTGATCCGCAGTCTTGGGGCATCGGGCAAAAGAACCTCGGCAAGTGCATTTTGAGCCTGGGCCGCTTAACCGGGAACGCCGCGATGGTTGAAGATGCCGTCGCGGCATTCAGGCGGGTGCAGGAGGTTTATCCCAAGGATGATTTCCCGGACTACTCTGAGTATCTCGACGCGATGATCGGCATGGCCCAAGGCCTGATTCGGGATCTGCAGAAAGAATCAGAATAGGCGCGGATGGCCCGACAGCGTGGACCGGGCTTGGAGGCGGCGGTGAGGAACTGGCCGGCGCTGGTGTTGCTTTGGGCGGCGGGGGGCGCGCTGG
>JBGSIR010000306.1:0-2771 GCA_041742415.1 Fimbriimonadaceae bacterium
CCAAAGCGCCACGGCGGGCGCGGCCTCTTCGGCCAGCATCTCAAAGCTCTCTTCGGCCGCCAGGGCCTCCAGGCAGTCGGCAATCACGCCTGCCTGAGCCGGGGTGAAAAGCGCGGCCGTGCCCGCCAAAAAGGCGTCGAAGTTGTCCAGCGGCGCCAGAGCATAGAAGATTGAAGTCGCCGCCTCGCTCTCAGGAGCCTTCAGCGCCGCCCGCAAAAAGGCTGGGGTCTGGTGCCGAAAGGCCTCGATGGTCATGGCCGGAATCAGGCTGGCGAGAGCCTGCAGGTCGTCCTGCGGGGCGTCCTGCCAGCGCAGCCCCTTCAGCCGCTCCAGCTCCCCGGCCCCCTCCATCATCTCCCGCCCCAACGGGCTCACCATCTTCGCCGGCGGCTCAGCGCCCGCAAAGGCTTCGGCAAGGGACATCAGCAGGGCAGACACGGCTCTGATGCTAGAGACGCATCAGCAGGGCTGATGGATGCCCGCTGCATCAGGCGGGGTCAGGGGGCCATTCCGGGAAGTGCTCAAGGGTGACGGACCACGGGGCGAAGCTTGATCCGGCCCAGTAGAGAGGCGGATGGTGGGAAAGCCATGTTTCGGAGATGGCTTCGAGGAGTCTAAGCGCGGCATCGTGTTCAGCATCGTCAAGCATCTGCTTGACCCGTTCCCGTAGCTCGGCAGACCAGTAATTGAGGTCGTCAGTCATGGTTGCCATGAGCCTAAGCCCGAAATCGGGTTCACCTCCGTTGAGCCACTTCTCGGCCAAGTCCCGGGCCTGGTTGGCTCGGCTTTTGAGGTGGGGTGCCATGGCTTCAAGGAGCTTAAGCGCAAAATCTTTTTCGCCTTCACCGAACCACTCCATGGCCAGATTCCAGGCCTGGTTGGCCCGGCTTTTGAGGTGGGGTGCCATGGCTTGAAGGAGCTTAAGTGCAGCATCTTTTTCGCCTTCTCCGAACCACTTCATGGCCAGGTCCCAGGCTTCGTTGGCTCGGCTTTTGAGGTGGGGGGCTATGGCTTGAAGGAGCTTAAGTATAGCATCTTTTTCGCCCTCTCCGAACCACTTCATGGCCAGGTCCCAGGCTTCGTTGGCTCGGCTTTTGAGGTGGGGGGCTATGGCTTGCAAGAGGTTAAGCGCTGCATCGGATTCTCCCTCACCGAACCCCTTCCTTACCAGTTCCAAAACCTCGTTGGACCGACTTTTGAAGTGGGGGGCCAAGGCTTGCAAGAGGTTAAGCGCTGCATCGTGCTGTCCCTCACGAAACCACTTCTTGGCCTGGCCCCAAACCAAGTTAGTTTGATCTTTGAGGTGACGGCCTATAGCTATAATGAGGTGATACGCTGCGGAGGAATGCCCTGCTTCAAACCCCTGTTTGGCAAGTTCCAAGAATACGTTGACCTGGGCTTTGAGGTGAGGGGCCATGGCCTCAAGGAGCCCAAGCGCGGCAGAGAATTCCTCCTTTTCGAACCATTTCCTTGCTAGGTACAAGGCATCGGTAGGATCGCCGCCGACCTGCGCACGGCAGTCCTGCCAAAGCTTTTGATCCAGACTTTCTGGTCGTGCGTAGCCAGCGGTCGGCTGAAACTCTTGGTCCTCTCCCCCGTGTCCAAGAATGACGCGGTCAAGGAGTTCGAGAATGCCCTTGTGGGTTCGCTCCATGTCTTGGGCGACAAGCGGAGGCGCGCCCAAAGCGCTGAAGGCAAAGAGGATAGATTCCCGCCAGGCAGGTCGGTGACGGGCAGCGTGGAGGCGGAGGTCAATGGAGTCAGTGCGGCCGACTCGCCCTTCTTCGATAAGGAAGAGCGAGGCAAACCACTCTCGGAAGCTGGCGTGGAGGAAGCGGAACCGGGAGTTGCTGAGAGCCTCAAAGAGGCCTGTCTCTTTGAGCAAGTGCGCGGCCCAGTCTTCGGGGGTCTCCTCTCGCCATGGCTTTGCGCATCTGCCCGCCGACTGCCACTCATTCAGCAGAACCCCCTTCCCGCTCATCATCCTTGGCGAGAGCCATTCCTTGGCCTCGTCGAGCGAGACCCCCGTCACGTCTCCAGGTCGGCACTGCATCCGTGCGGCGATTTCGGAGAGCGACCAGTGCCAGTCCTCCAGGGTCATGGGGCTCAGCCCCTTTTCGCGGCAGCGAAGCGCATACCAGCGCTCATGAATCAGCTTGACAATCCGCTGATACAGCACGGCTCGGCGGGAGGGCAGGGCTTGGTCCGCCAGCCAGACTTCGATGAGGAATCCCAAGGTGAGCGGGCTGCCCGCCGTCTCATCCATTCCGTGAAGCTCGGCCAGGGCCGACTCCATTTCCTCCGCTTCCTCTGCCCTTCCGGCGGCCGCCAAATATCGGCGGATGAAGGCCGCCCGCCGCACCTTGTCCATCAGCACGAACCGGCAGGGCTCCTGGGTGAACGGCTCCTGGCCGCTGCTGAGCCAGGACTCTGGGCGGCTGGTCATGAGGGTGACGTCGTCTGGCCCCGACGTCCGGCAGAGCTCAATGAGCCGGGGGCTGACGCTGACGTCGATTTCGTCATAGCCATCGAACATCCAGAGCCGGGGAAGGAAGGAGGGGTCGAGGTCATCCACCAATTGGTCGAGAGACTTGGTGACATTGTCTGTCAGCTTTTCCCGCGTTTGTTCCTCTGACAGCCGGATGAAGACCGGGATGCGGGCGGGGCCGAGGTCCTCGCCTTCTTCATCGACCAGCCGGGCGTCAGCTCCGCCTTCCAGCAGCGTTTGGGCCGAGCGGCGAGCCAGCCATCGGAGCAGCGTGGTCTTCCCC
>JBGSIR010000307.1:0-1738 GCA_041742415.1 Fimbriimonadaceae bacterium
CATCGCGGCGCCACCCTGATCGGCGCGAAGTCGGCGGGCGCGGTTCTGGCCTCCATGATGATGCCCCTGCAGAACGGCAAGGGATTCTGGATTCAGTACCCGGTCACCGACTATGTGACCATCGAAGGCAAGCGGCTGGAAGGCCAGGGCGTGATGCCCGACATCGAGATCGACGTGGCGGCCTATTCCGACCGCGGCGACGAGACGGTGCTCGCGGCGGTCAGCTTGATGAAGACGGCTTTGCCGCCCGCCGGTCGAACATCTCCTCGCTCATATAATCCTTGAGCGAGGCGAGCCGGGCGCCAGAGGGGCGGCTGATGCGGAACGCGTTCGAGCCCAGCCGTCCTTCGGGCAGATAGGAAAACGTCCGGAGGAATCCGGCGCCCTGCTGGCCCTCTTCGCCCGAGCTGGCGACGATGCTGAGCGCGCGGTTCGTGGCGCGGTCGACGGCAATCGTGAAGTCTCCTGTGGAGGCCTCGACAAAGATAAGTTGGGCTTGGCGGCCATTCAAGGTCACCTGGCCTTCGCTGCGCACTTCCGCCCGGTTCAGGAGCATCGCCTGGAAGGGATTCTTCCTGGTGATGATGGAGCGGGCCATGGGCTCGACTCGGCTGCCGGCTTCGGCGACGATGTCGATGGTCTCCCAAAAGGTCACGTCGGCCTGCAGAAAGGCGCCGTTTGTTTTGTCGTGCAGCTTCAGGGTTTTGCCGTCATAGACCCAATCGAGCTTGGCGTCGGTCTGCCGCATCAGCTTGCCGTTCAGCATCACGGTGGTCTTCTCGCCCTCTTCGTCCACCGTGTAGCCGATGCGCTTGATGGTGTCGTAGCTGGCGAGCATGGCCTCCATGGCTTCTTGGGCCGAGCGGTTTTCGTACTGCGGACGCAGGGCCACCACGGCGAGGTTGTCGGTCTTGTTCAGCTTGGCGAGGCTCTGGCGAACGGTGGATGTGGGGGCGGAGCCGTAGGCCAGCTTGGTGTCGATCATCCGGCCCTGCGCTTCGATGCGGACTCGGCTCAGGCGGGCTGTGCCGGTGAGCACCTCGACGCGCACCGTCCGGCCCTCTTTGGCGGCGGAGAGCACGAATCGGGTGGGCTCTTGGGTGAGCTTCCAGTTTTGGCCGTCGCGGAGCTGCCCCAGCCAGCGCTTGGAATAGACGGTGTCGGCCAGCACAAAGATGGCTTCGGAAAGCTCGGGCGATGCTCGGCGCAGATCCACCTCGGTTCGCCCATCCGCGCCGCGCTTGGCCTCGGTGTAGAGGCTGCGGCTGGGGTCAATCACATGGATTTTGTCGGCGTCGTACTGAACCTGCTGAATAAGCCCGCCCTGGCGGTTTTTCACCTGGACGGCCGCCTCTCCGCCCCGGCGGCGGAGCGTGAAGGTGTTCGTGATGGGCTCGCCGAGGGTTCGCTCGTTTTCGGTGATTGTGACGCTGAGGCTGCGCTCAGCGGCCAGTCGGCGCTCACAGGCCGCAAAGACCAGATCCACGGGGCGTGAATCGTAGGCCGCGATGACGGTGGACCAGACCATGGATGCTCACTGCCGCCCGAGCCCGGCCGGCGCTTTATTATGGCCCACCAGCCCCGCGAGCGCGGCCAACCCCACCACATACGGCAGCGCCTGCCAAGCTTGGCTCGGCACTTCAAAGCCGCCGATGGGGCGGCCCTGCAGGGCGATCTGGAGCGACTCCAGCATGCCAAAAGCCAGCCCCGCCAAGGCGGTGGGGATGGGCTTCCATCG
>JBGSIR010000308.1:0-1558 GCA_041742415.1 Fimbriimonadaceae bacterium
GCGGCGTCTTCGGGCTGAACATGCTCGGGCGCCCAGCGCATCAGCAGCCGCAGCAGCCCCGCCGCATCAGAGCTCCCGCCTCCCAACCCGCTCTGCGCCGGAATGCGCTTGACCAGATGGATCGCCAGCGGAGGAAACTCAAAAAGCTCCCGGGCCAGCCGCAAGGTCTTGGTGAGCGTGTTTTCGGCCGGAAGCTCCATGCCTTCGACGATTAAGGAGTCGGCCTCGGCCCGCTCAATGCTCAGAGTGTCGCTGAGAGAGACCGCCTGAAAAGTGGTGCGCAGCGGGTGCCATCCGCGCCGGTCGGGCGGACCCACGGCCAGAAAAATGTTGATCTTGGCCGGGCATTCCGTGGTCATGCTCTCTCCTCCTGATGCTCTTCTTCGGGCGGCTCGGCGAGTTGGGCGGCGTCTCCGCCCAGGGTGACCGTTTTGGGGAAGGGGGTCAGCTCCAGTTCGTCCAGCGCCTTGTCGATGGCGTCGAGCTGCATCTTGGCTTCGGTCATGCTCTCCAGCAGGGCCCGGCTGGTCTGGTCGCCCTCTGGCCCCAGCCTCATTCCCAGCAGCTTGATGCGGAGCGAATCGAGCGCGGAGGTGTAGACCGCCGCCTGCGCCTCGGCCCGCTCGATCATGCCCATCACCTGGTTCAGCCGCTGGCGGTATTCCTGGTTGTTCAGGCTCGCCACGCGGTAGAGCTCCTTGGCCTGGGCGTCGGTGGGCTTCGGCGGGGGAGCCTGGGGGCGGGCCAGGAACTGGCCTTCGCTGTCGGTGAGCTCGTGCAGCAGGTCGTCGGCGCGGCGCAGGGCAGCGTAGAGGTTGCTGTTCACCGAGTCCACCGTCTGCGGGAGCTGGGTGAGCTCGGCCTGGCCCGATTTGGCCAGCCGCTTCAGCGAGTCGTCCAGTCGCTTGCGGCGGTCGCGGCAGGCGTCCCAATGCGCCTGAAATCGGCTGTGCCGAAACTTGCGCTTGCGCGCCCGCTGGATGGAGTTGGCGACGTGATAGAGAATGGCCGCGACGGCGACTCCTGCAAAGAACGTCGTGGCCTGAATCGCCAGAATTCCGATCACGAGCAGGATCGTACAGACCACAAGCGGCGCCGGGCGCAGGAGCTGCCTCGCCAAAACCTGTCGGTCGCGCCGCTGGATGTCCTGCATTCTCGTCTCGTCAGCGCAGGATGCGCTCTAGGCTGTGGGCCGCGCCCAGCAGGCGCTCGTCGCTCATGGATGGCCCCGTGAGCGCCAGCCCCACCGGGAGGCCATCGGCCACGCCCGCCGGAACGGAGATGCTGGGAAAGCCGCCGAGGTTGGCGGGAATCGTGCAAAGGTCCAGCAGCTTCATGGCCAGAGGATCATCGTCCATCTCGCCCAGGCGGAAGGCGGTGCGCGGCGCGGTGGGCGAGAGGATAAAGTCCACATCCTGCATCGCTTCGTTGAACTGCGCCGTCATCGCGGCCCGCACCTGCTGGGCGCGCAGATAGTAGGCGTCGTAATAGCCCGCGCTCAGCGCATAGGCGCCCACCATGATGCGCAGCTTCACTTCGTGGCCGAAGAGCCGGCCCC
>JBGSIR010000309.1:0-1909 GCA_041742415.1 Fimbriimonadaceae bacterium
GCCCTGGCCGCGCACGGTGAATCGGGCCTCGGGCCCCGTGCTGGCCTCGGCGGCCAGAGTCAGAGAGCCCGAGGCCGCCTGGAGCCCGACCCAGAGAGGAAGGTGAATGCGGCCGTTCTCGTCCTCCCAGGCCAGGTCCTGATCGAGAGAGAGAAGCCGCCGGGCGATGTTGGGCGGGCAGCAGGCGCAGCCGAACCAAGGCTGGCGGCGCTTGTCGGCCCCGGCGGCGAGGGGGTTGTCATAGAAGAAGTCTTCGCCCGAAAGGCCGATGCCGCTGAGTGCGGCATTGTAGAGCGCCCGCTCGCAGGCGTCCCAAAAGCCGCTCAGGCGCAGCATCGAGCCAACGTTGAACAGCGCAATGGCGGCCCACGTTTCGGCATAGGCGTTTTCGTTGGGCAGGTCGAAGTCTTGGGTGAATCCTTCGTTGTCTCCGCTGCTGCCGATGCCCCCGGTCACATACATCTGCCGCTCGGTCATGCGCCGCCAAACATTGCTAATGGCGTCTGTCTTTGGCGAGGTGGGCGGGAAGGCCATGAGGGCTCCCCGGAAGTAGTAGAGCATCCGCACAGCGTGCCCGGCGGGGGCTTCCATCTGCTCCAGCGGCATGTGGTCCTGCAGATAGGCGCCCGAGTATCGGCCTTCCTTGTCGAAAATCAGGCTTCGGTAGTTGTTGACGAGGCCGGGGAAATCGGTGTTTTCGAACTCCCTTTCGAAGGCATGGGGGGCGCGGCCTCGGCGGTCGATGAACCATTGGGCTTTCTGGATCAGCTCCGGCCAGCCGCGCAGGCGCCCAAGGCGGCAAAGGGCCAGCTCGATCTCCGGGTGGCCGGAGGTCTTGTCGATGCCGTCGGGGCCAAAGGTGTTGACGACGTGCCAGGCGGCCTTTTCGGCGACGGCGATGATGGGCGATTCGAGGCCGCGCTCGATGAAGGCGCAGGCGGCTTCGATGAGGTGGCCCAAGCAGTAGAGCTCGTGCCGCGCCACCACGCCTTGGTACCGCTCGTTCATTCGTCCGAGCTGGTGGTAGGTGTGGATGTAGCCGTCCTCGCATTGGGCGGCGGCGATGGTCTGGGCGATTTCATCCACTTCGGCGCGGAGGGAAAAGGCGTGATCCAGGTGGATTGCGTGGGCGCAGGCTTCGAGGAGCTTGTAGACGTCGCTGTCGTTGTAGACATAGCCCTCGTAGCCTTCGGATTCGCCTCGGGCGGCGCGGCGAAAGTTCTCGAAGCGGCCGGTCTCTTCGCACATGCGCCACTGGTGGGGAATGGATTGGCGGCTCACCACCTTGTGCCACTGGTTCCAAAAGGGGTCGGTGATGCGGGCGGTGAGGGCCATGTCGAGAAAGTTTAGCGGCAGAGGGCCTTTTTGTGCATCCTGTCGCGGCGAATATTCATAGGGAGGCTACGGGGCCGGCGGGCTCCGTCTTGAAACAAGCAAAGGAGCAGAAATCAAGATGCTGATGATCGGAGACGTTTTTCTCATCCTCTTTGGCCTGGGGGTGGTCTATGCGGCCTCGGCCGCGATGGTGGCCTTTTTCACAGTGATGGCGCCGCGCCGGGCGGCCCGGGCGGCAGACCGCATTGTGAATCGCCCCTGGCGCACGGGCCTGACGGGCTTGGGAGCGCTCCTGGTTGCGGCGGTCCTTGTGATCATGCTGATCGCCACCCAGCAGCCTCTGCTCACGATCATCGGATTTTTGATTGCCGGCGGTCTCTTTGCCCTTTCGGCGCTGGGGCGAACCGGCCTGGCGCTGGCGGCGGCGCGGCGCATTGCGCGTGACGAAAATCCGGGGATTGGGCCGATCATGAAGGCGGTTTGGCTCAGCGAGGGCATCTCGCTTCTGCCGATCTTTGGGTGGCTCATTTATATGCCGGCCATGGTCTGCCTGGGCTTGGGAGCGGCATTTGTT
>JBGSIR010000310.1:0-1539 GCA_041742415.1 Fimbriimonadaceae bacterium
GCGAGGGAGCGCATACGGTGGTCTCGATGGCTTCGCGCAGGCGGAGCCGCGCCCGATGCAGCCGGCTCTTGAAGGCTGGCAGCGAGACCTGCTCGGCGGCGGCGGCCTCTTCCAGGGACATCTGCTCCAGTTCAAACAGCACGAATGCGCGGCGGTTTTCATCGGGCAGCGAGTCGAGGGCCTGCTGCAGGCAGCCCTTCAGCTCGCCTTCCCACGCCCGTTCGGCGGCGGTAGGCTGAGGGTCTTCCAGGTCGATCTCTTTGCCGCCTTCGGCGCTGAGCGCAAAGACGGGGCGCAGGGCCTCGCGGCGTTTCATGCGGCCGCACACTCGACGGCCAATGGCGGACAGCCAGCTGCGAAATGCGGCGGGGTCTTCCAGCGTGTCGATGGCGCGGTAGGCGTTGATGAGAGCCTCGGCCAGGGCGTCTTCGGCATCGTCTCGCCCCCCGCACACCCGCACCATTTCCCGGTAGACCCGGTCGCGGTGCTGGGCCGCCAGGCTTTCAAACTGATCTGCTGGTCTCATGGCCTCAAGGGACGTTACGCACAGGAGGCCCCCAAGGCAGCAGAGGTCATCGGTAGAATCCCCTTGGCAAAAATCCACACGGCCAGAGGGGCCCATCGGGTCTTTGGGAAACCAAAGGAATGGGCGCAGCTGAGACCAAAGGCCGGAGGCCAAACCCGAGCAAGCAGCGCAGGAGAATCAATAAAGATGCCCCAGCTCAGCATGAAGGAGCTTCTGGAATCCGGAGTTCACTTCGGACACCAGACGCGAAAATGGAACCCCAAGATGAAGCGCTATATCTATGGCGCGCGCAACGGGGTCTACATCCTGGACCTTCACCAGACCATCAAGCTCTTTGAAGACGCCTTGAACTTCGTTCAGCGCGTCGTGCTCGACGGCAAAAGCGTGCTCTTTGTCGGCACCAAGAAGCAGGCCCAGACGGCCATCAAAGACGCCGCCACCAAGAGCGGCCAGTACTTCGTCACCGAGCGATGGCTCGGCGGCATGCTCACCAACTGGGAGACCATCCAGGGCCGCATCCAGCGCCTGAAGGAGCTCGACAAGATGATTGAGGAGGGCTACATGGCCCGCCTGCCGAAGAAGGAGGCCCTGAAGCGCACCGAAGAGCGCGACAAGCTTCACCGCTACTTTGAAGGCATCCGCGAGATGAGCGACCTTCCCGGATGCATGTTTGTGGTGGACCTCAACAAAGAGGACATCGCCGTGGCCGAAGCCCGCAAGCTGGGCATTCCGATCGTCGCGATCGTGGACACCAACTGCGACCCCGACATGGCCGACGTGGTGATCCCTGGCAACGACGACGCCATCCGCTCCATCAGCCTGGTCACCGAGAAGATGTGCGAAGCCATCCTCGAAGTGCGGCCGATCAGCGAAGCTCTGACCGAAGGCGAAGAGAACGCCGAGGACGGCGCTGTGGATGACGGAGCCGTGACCGTGATGGGCGAGCTGGAGCAGGAGTTCCTGCGCAGCTACCAGAGCGAGCAGCCGGCCGATGCCGCCCCCGCTCCGGCCCC
>JBGSIR010000311.1:0-6899 GCA_041742415.1 Fimbriimonadaceae bacterium
TTTGGGCGTCGGCCACCTGAGCGCAGGTGATGGAGGCGTGCCGCTTCAGCACGCGCTCATAGCCGCGCAGGGGGTGGTCGCTCACATAGACGCCCATGACCTCCTTTTCCATGGCCAGCAGATCCGACCGGCTGAGCGAGCCCACCGGCATGAGCACCGGTCGCCCTCCGCCCATCTCCGCCGTCATGGCCTCGCCAAAGAGCGACTCCTGCCCGGCCAGGCGGTCCTTGATCTGCTTGTCGGCCCACACCAGCGAAGCCTCCAGGTTCTCCAGCAGGGCGCGGCGGTCGGAGCCGATGGCGTCCAGAGCGCCCGACTTCACCATCGCCTCCAGCGCGCCCTTATTCAGGCCAAAGGGGCGGCACCGCTCGGCGAAGTCGAAAAGGTCGGCAAAGGGGCCGTTCTCTTCCCTTTCGGCGGTGATCTTCTCAGCGAGCGCCGAGCCCATGCCCTTGATGGCCGCCAGGCCAAAGCGGATGGCGTCGCCCTTCTTGGCCTTCTCCACCGTGAAGCCCTTTTCGGAGGCGTTTACGCTGGGTGGGAGCACGGCGATCTTCATGCGCCGGCACTCCTCGATACAGGCGATGACCCGGTCCTCCTTGTCTCGGTAGACCTCCAGCAGAGCCGCGAGGTACTCCACCGGATAGTTGGCCTTCAGATAGGCGGTTTGGTAGGCGAGAATGGCATAGCAGACCGCGTGCGCTTTGTTGAAGGCGTAGCCTGCAAACGGAAGCAGAAGCTCCCACACCGCATTGGCCTGAGCTTCGCTGACGCCGTGCTGAAGGCAGCCCTCGATGAACTCAGGAAGCAGCTTGTCCATCTCGGACTGCTTCTTTTTGCCCATCGCGCGGCGCAGAATGTCGGCGCGGCCAAGCGTGAAGCCCGCCAGCGCCTGCACCAGCTTCATGACTTGGTCTTGATAGACGATGATGCCGAAGGTCTCCGCCAAAATCGGCTCCATCAGGGGGTGCAGAACGCTGATCTTGCGCGGGTCGCGCTTGTTCTGGATGAACTTGGGGATCTCGCCCATCGGCCCCGGGCGATAGAGCGCAACCATGGCCGCCAGCTCCCGCACGCTGCCCGGCTTCAGCTCGGCCACATAGCGGGTCATGCCGCCCGATTCCAGCTGGAAGACGCCGACCGTCTCGCCTCGGGCGAGCATCTCATAGGTTTTGGCGTCATCTTCGGGGATGCCGTTGACGCCCTCGCGCACCACCGGGTGCTCGGCCAGCAGCTTCTCATCGTCGCCGATGCGGGCGCGGATGAGCTTGATGGCTTGGCTGATGACCGTGAGGTTGCTGAGCCCCAGGAAGTCCATCTTGAGCAGACCGAGCCGCTCCAGCACGCCCATCTCGTAGGCCGTCACCGCCTGGCCGTCGCTGCCGCGGTAGAGCGGAATGTGGTTGGCCAGGTCGTCGCTGGAGATGACCACGCCCGCCGCGTGCACTCCCGTGTGGCGGCTGATGCCCTCGATCTTTTCGGCCGTGTCCACGATCTGCGCGAAGGTGGGGTTGGCGGCGACGATCTCGCGGAACTCCTGCACCTCCTTGCGGGCCTTGGCGATGGACCAGCCGGGGCCAGTCGGGATGGTTTTGGCCAAGCGGTCGGCTTCGCTGGGCGGGATGTCCATCACGCGGGCCGTGTCGCGGATGGCGGCTTTGGGGCCGAGCGTTCCGAAGGTGACGATCTGCGCCACTCGGTCTTGACCGTACTTTTCGGTGACCCAGTGGATGATCTCATCCCGCCGGGCGTCTTCGAAATCCATGTCGATGTCAGGCATCGAAACGCGCTCGGGGTTCAGGAATCGCTCAAACGTGAGGTCGTAGGCCACCGGGTCAACGTCGGTGATGCCCAGCACATAGCTGACCAGCGAGCCCGCCGCCGAGCCGCGCACGCCGAAGGCGATCTGCTGGCTGCGGGTGAAGTGGGCGAACTCCTTCACCAGCAGCATATAGGCGTCGAAGCCGGTTTTGCCGATGACGTCCAGCTCATAGTTGAGGCGGTTGTGGTAGTCGTCGGGGGCGCTGCGGACGCGGTCTGCCAGGCCTCTTTCGCACAGCTCGCGCAGATAGTCGCGGGGGTTGGCGCCGTCGGGCATCTCCGGCTCGGGCATCATCGCCCGCTGGCCGCCGAGGTCCAGATTCACCATGTCCGCGATCATCAGCGAGTTCTCCAGCGCCTCCTGATGGTCCGGGAAAAGCCGCGCCATCTCGTCGCGGGTCTTCAGATAGAAGTCCGGCCCGTGGAAGCTAAACCGCTCGTCTTTGGGCTGCTTCAGCAGGGCTCCGGTGCCGATGCAGAGCAGGACGTCGTGGGGGTCGGCGTCGCTTTTGCAGAGGTAGTGCGCGTCGTTGGTGGCCACCAGCGGCAGCTTCAGCTTTTCGGCGATCTTGAGCAGCCCCTCGTTCATCTGGCGCTGCTCGGGGATGCCGTGGTTCTGCAGCTCCACAAAGTAGCAGCCCTCGTCGAACAGGTCCTTATAGAACGCTGCCCGGTTCAGAGCGCCGTCAAAGTCGCCGCTGAGCAGCATCTGGTTGACCTCGCTGCCGATGCAGGTGGTGCTGCTGATGAGGCCGCGGCTGTGCTTCTTCAGCAGCTCATGGTCGATGCGCGGGCGATAGTAAAAGCCCTTGAGCGCGGCCACGGTGTGCAGGCGGCAAAGGTTGCGGTAGCCCTCTTCGTTTCGCGCCAGCAGCAGCAGGTGGTAGCTGTCCTTCGATTCCCGCGTGCCTCGGTTTTCGATGCCCTGCGGCGCGACATAGGCCTCCATGCCGATGATCGGCTTGACGCCGGCATCCTGGCACGCCCAGTAGAACTCCATCGCCCCAAACATCACGCCGTGGTCGCTGATGGCCATGGCGGGCCAGCCCTGCTCCTTGGCCAGCTTGGCCATGTCGGGGATGCGCGTGGCCCCATCGAGCAGGCTGTACTCGGTGTGGTTGTGCAGGTGAACGAAGGAGCCAGAAGAGCACATGGCGGGGGGCGCAGGGGCAATATGACAGACGCAGGAAGAGCGCAGCGGGGAGCGCGGCTTTTCCACAGGCCTTCGCTAAACTCAAGGCATGGGCACGATGCTCATAGAGATTGGAATGGGGAGCGGTGACTTTGCGCCGGCTTTGACTTGCCCTGCCTTTTGTGCGCCGCGCTAGAATCCTATTGATATGGACGCCCTTATCGCCATCGCCACCATCGCTGCCGGAAAAGGCGGCATTTGGCTCGTTGTCATGGCCTTTCAAGACAGCCTGCTTTGGGGGTTCGGGTGCCTCCTCATTCCGTTTTGCGTCATCGTCTATGCCGCCATGCACTGGAGCGACGCCAAAAAGCCGCTCCTGCTCTATGTCATCGGCGGCTTGATTGCGACAATTGGGCGGCTGACGAGCTAGCTTGGCCGGGCGTTGGGGCCGAAGTTGGCGCGGTAATACTCCAAAACGTGCGTGCCGGGGGGCACGATTTCGTCGATTTTCTCCATCACGTCTGTGCCCAGCTTGATCTGGCAGGCGGCGGCGGCCTCTTCGAGCTGCGTGGCCGAGCGGGCGCCGATGATGGGGGTGCTGATGCCCGGCTGGCAGGCCACCCAGGCCAGGCTGAGCTGGGTGAGGGTGAGGCCCGCTTCGTCGGCCACAGCCTTGAGGCGGCGCACCACGGCGGTCGATTCCTCGGTCACCCGCTGGCCCGGGTCGCTCTTGGCGTAGCGGCCTTCATCAGGCTTCTGGTCGAGATACTTGCCGCTGAGCTGCCCGCCCGCGAGTGGAGACCACGGGATGACGCCCCATTCATACGACCGGCAGAACGGGAGCAAGCCGCGCTCGATGCGGCGGTCCAAAAGATTGTAGGGCGGCTGCTCGGTGACAAAGCCATGGATGCCGAGCGACTTGGCCACAAAGTGCGCCTCCGCCGCCTGCCATCCCGCAAAGGTGGAGCAGCCCGCGTAGTGGATTTTTCCTTGGCGCACCAGGTCGTCGAGGGCGCGGAGCGTTTCGTCAATCGGCACGCTGGGCTGGGGACGGTGGATCTGATAGAGGTCGATGCGCTCGATGCGCAGCCGCCGCAGAGAGGCCTCGCAGGCCTCCATGATGTGCCGCCGGCTGTTGCCCCAGGCGTTGGGGTCGGTGTCGCTCATCTTGCCGTGGCACTTCGTTGCTATCACCAAGTTTTTGCGGGAAGCTTGCACAAATTCTCCCAAAATCTCCTCGCTGGTGCCCCGCGCATAGACGTCGGCGGTGTCGAAAAAGTTGATGCCGAGCTCGATGGCCTTGTCAAAAACCTCCCGGCTCTGCTCCTTGGTGCTGCCCCAGTCCCCGGGCTCCCAGCCAAAGGTCATCGTGCCAAAGCAGGGATTGCTGACCTGCACTCCGGTGCGGCCGAGCGTACGGTATTCCATGCCGGGGGTTCTACCCGCTGAAGCCTTGAAAGAACCGCTCCTGGCGCCGCCGCAGCACGGCGGCGGCATGGCTGGATTTCGGCCAGAGCTGCTCCGCTTCGATCTGATCTGCCAGAAGAGCGGCAGGCTTTTTCATGGCCGCCAGCCGCCGCGCCATCAGCGGCTCCGGCACATCGAACCGGCGGGCGAATGCGGTGATGTCGCTGGCCCGAAAGCCGTCGTCTTTGCCGTCCATCGGCAGCGCCATCCGCTCATCAAGTCCGGTGTAGACCAGGGTGCAGACGAGGTCGTAGAGCGGCGCAAAGCTGGCGCGGCGGTCCTCGCCCACGATCCAGCTGAGGTTTTTCGCGTGAAGGTCGGCATTGCCGATGAGATAGGACATGGCATAGGCCGAAACCGCGCCCGCCGCATCCGACACCCGCGAGTGGCTGATCTCCAGCGCGGCCTCGATGACCTCGCGCATCGAGACGCGATACTTGTCCTCGGGGTAGCGGTTCATGATCTGCAAGGCGTCCTCCTGGTGCAGCATGGTCTCGCCCACACGGTCGAACCGCCGAACCAGCAGCGCCTCCTCTCCCTCGGCATCCGTCACCAACCGCGAAGTTGCCACCCGGAGGCGGGCCGCCTTGGCCGCGCGCAGGCAGGCATGCTCATTCCGGGCGAGGTGAGGAAACTTTTCGGGAGTCAGCTTGAGGATGCTGGCGTGCTTCGACCGCACCAGCAGCGTGACCCTGCGCCCCGACACCTTCGGCTGAACTCCCGCCAGAGCCTCCACGATGCCGCTGCCGTCTCCCTCATCCTGCTCCCGGGCCAGCGACCGAAAGGTGTCTTCCGGGCTCAGAATGGGCTCGGCTTCCGGCTCGCCGTCTGGTCTCCAGCTTGTCCAAATATCGCCGATGGTGTGCCCCCCGAGAGCGGCGAGCAGAGAAAAGAGGTCATCGGGCGATGTCTTGATGCGAGTAACGGCGGCGTCGAACCGCTTCCCTTCCGGCAGGAGCCCGGCAAAGAAGGGCGGCAGGTTGTCTCCGCTCCATGTGTAAGGCTCATGCCGGGGCGGCATGGCCCAGGCCGCTCCCGGGGGGCGAAGCGAGTCAACCGCCGCCGGGTCGTAGGTGAACTCAGATCCGCCGATTCGTCGGCGAAGAACGCCGATTCTCTCGGCGCCCTTCCACACAAACAGCTCGGTGACCTGCTTAGGATTCATCTTCGATCACCAGGCCGTTCGGGCCGCTTTCGAGGCGGAACTCCAGGCCAAGCGCCTGCAACAGATCGATGAGCTTATCAAACTGCAGGGTCGGCTTTCCCTGCTCCGCCGCCCGCACAAAAGTGTGCGCCGCGCCCGCAATGTCGGCGGCGTCCTGCTGGGTGAGGTTCAGAGCCTTGCGCCGCTTACGAATCCTTTTGCCCAGCTCAGCATATTCAGGCCTGATTTTCGCCACGATCACGGCGATTATAGCCACTTTTGACATGATCATGAGAGGCAATGGGCGATTTTCGCCGTGAACGCGGCGAAAAGGGCTGATCTAGTGCCTGTTCGCGTCTCATTCGGCACATTTCGCCGCGTACGCGGCGATTGTCAAGAGCGCCGCCCGCCCCGGGCCCGGGGGTGGGGGGCGGACATAATCAGACATGTCCCCCTTCCGCGAGGCGCTCAGCTTTGACGACGTTCTCCTCGTGCCTCGCCGCTCAGAGATTCTGCCCACCGAGGCCGACCCGAGCACCGAGCTGCTTCCCGGCATCGTCCTGCGCACGCCCATCCTGAGCGCGCCGATGGACACCGTGACCGAGGCCCGCCTGGCCATCGCCATCGCCCGCGAGGGCGGCGTTGGCGTCATCCACCGCAACATGCCCATCGAGCGGCAGGCCGAAGAGGTGGACCGCGTGAAGCGCAGCGAACACGGCATCATCACCAACCCCATCCACCTGGGCCCGGAAGCCAGCCTGGAGGAGGCGGTGGCGCTCATGGAGCGATTCCACATCAGCGGCGTGCCCATCATCGACCGCGACGGAATGCTTGTGGGCATCCTCACCAACCGCGACATCCGCTTTGAATCGGACTACAGCCGTCGCGTGGCCGAGCGCATGACCAGCGCCAACCTCATCACCGCCCGCCCCGGCACCACCCTGGACGAAGCCCAGCAGCTCCTGGCCGAGCACCGCATCGAAAAGCTGCCCATCACCGACGCCGAAGGCCGGCTGCAGGGGCTCATCACCATCAAGGACATCGAGAAGGTGAAGCGCCACCCGAACAGCACCAAGGACGGCAAAGGCCGGCTGGTGGTGGGAGCCGCCATCGGCCCCCTGCGCGACCCGCTGGAGCGCGCCCGTGCCCTTTATGACGCCCATGTCGACTTTGTGGTCATCGACGCCGCTCATGGCCAAAGCAAGGGCGTGATCGACTGCGTGAAGATGCTGAAGGAGAACCTGCCGGACCTGAAGGTGATCGCCGGAAACGTGGCCACCAAAGACGGCGTGCGCGACCTCGTAGCCGTGGGCGCCGACGCCCTGCGCATCGGCA
>JBGSIR010000312.1:0-1865 GCA_041742415.1 Fimbriimonadaceae bacterium
GGCGATGCGGCCGCGGCCGTCGCACATGGGGCACGAGTGGGTGATGGCGGCGGTCACGCTTTCGCTGGTGCGCTTGCGGGTGATCTCCACCAGGCCCAGCGAGCTGACCTTGCCCACGCGGGTGCGGGCGCGGTCCCGGCCCAGGTGGTCGGAAAAGTGGTCCAGCACGCGCTGCTGGTCCTGCGCTCCCTCCATGTCGATGAAGTCGATGACGATGATGCCGCCCATGTCGCGCAGGCGAAGCTGGCGGGCCACCTCTTCGGCCGCCTCCAGGTTGGCCTTGAGAATGGTGTCGCTCAGGCCGGATTTGCCCACCTGACGACCGGTGTTCACGTCGATGGCGGTGAGGGCCTCCATCTCGTCGATGATCAGCGAGCCGCCGCTCTTCAGGTCCACCTTGTGCTCCAGCAGGTTGTCCAGCTCGCCTTCGATGTCGAAGTGGTCATAGATCGGCTCGTCCTGGTCGTAGAGCTCGATCTTGTCCTTGAGCTTGGGGGCGACCATTCCGGCCACCAGGCTCACCTTTTCAAACTCTTCGGGGTCGTCGATGACCAGGCGGTCGATTTCGTCGCCAAAAACGTCGCGGATGGTGCGGTAAAGCAGGGTTTGGTCGCGGTGAACCACGGCCGGGGCGCGCAGGCGCTTGGCCTGCTCGGTCACCTGGCTCCAAAGCTGCTGCAGGAACATCACGTCGGCCTGCAGTTCGGTTTGGCTGTGGCCTTCGCACTCGGTGCGCATCACCAGGCCAAATTCGCTCGGAGTGATCTTGTCGCCGATGCGCTTCAGGCGGTCGCGCTCTTTGCGGTCTTCGATGTTGCGGCTGACGCCGGTGTGGCCTCCGCCGGGCATCATCACCACATAGCGGCCGGGCAGGCTGATGCGGGTGGTGACGCGGGCGCCCTTGGTGCCTCGGGGAGCCTTGGTCACCTGCACCATCAGCTCTTGGCCGGGCTTGATGAGCTCCTTGATCTTGCGGCGGCGCAGCTCGCTCTTGCGGAGGCCAGCCGGACTGTTGTCGCTGCCGTCATCGGGCACGATGTCGCCGACAAAAAGGAAGGCGTTGCGCTCCAGGCCGATGTCCACAAAGGCGGCATCCATGCCCGGGAGCACGTTCTGCACGATGCCCTTGAAGATGGAGCCCACGACGCGCTCTTCGCGCTCGACGCGGTACTCCATGAGCCGGCCCGATTCGAGCACCGCAATGCGGGTCTCGCGGCTGGCGCAGTTGACGATGATTTCGGTTTTGGCCGAGCCGCGCGGCTTGGAGGGCCGCCGGCTTCGGGAAGCTGGTTTCTTTCGCATAGTGCGACTCTGTCTGCCTCAGGTGTCCCGCTCAGGCTTCGGGGGCGCGCCGCGCGGTGGCGGAGGAGGTTTCAACGAACTCACCGGGCGCTGCTTCTGAGTTACAATGTACCCGTGGCCAGGCGCAATCCCGGGCCGCAAGGGCAGCCATGAGCGCAAAGATGTCAACGGAAACTTGGTCGGCGGCGGGGATTCTGGCCGCTGCCTATGGCGCTTACGGAGTGCTGATCACCGACGGATCGGCTTCTGGCTTATTGCTCATGCCGCCGGTGCTCATTTCGATCGCCGCCGCAGCCGCTGCTTCCCGCCCTCTCTTCGATCCTTCGGCTCGCATGAGCTGGGCCGCGCTGGGCCGGGGCCTTATCGCTGCTCTGGCAGCCTTCGCTCTTTACGCCACGGTGTTCAGCCTCCTGCGAGGGGGACTCGGCCACTTTGGGGTCGAAAGCATCGCCGGGCTCATCGTCTTTTCTGTGGCCCCGGTGCTCATCGCGTCCGCCTTGACGCGAGGACTTCGCCGCTTGGCCCCGCGCCGCCGCCAGCCTGCCGGCTGATGCCCGTCTACG
>JBGSIR010000313.1:0-7516 GCA_041742415.1 Fimbriimonadaceae bacterium
GGAAGGCGGCGCCGGCGCCGAGGGCCAGCATGGTTCCGGGCTCGGGGACCGGGGCGAAGGTGTCGGTCGAGGCGATGCTTCCGTCGATGAGGAAGGCGTTGGCGCTCGTGTAGTCAGTGGCGTTGCTCAGCGACCAAAGCACGTAGCTCTGCTCGCCGGCCAGCAGCGACTGGTTGCCTGCGTTGAAGAAGTTCCAGCCGATGACGTCGCTGGTCGTGCGGTTGGCGGTGTCAGCCGGGTTCAGCGGGTTCACGGCAGCGCCGGGAGCGTGCTGAGCGACAGCGGAGGTCCATCCGTCCCATCCGTCCACCGTCAGGCGGCCGATGTTGGAGGTGCTGCTGTGGTCGCTGTTCACGACCCAGGCGAAGATGAGGTTGTCGCCCGTGGCGGCGGTCTTGGCGACGATGCTGGTCAGCGTGCCGCTGATGGTCGCGCTGTTGAAGATCGTGGTCTTGGAGTCGACGATGTTCAGGGTCGGCTCAGCAACGATCGGCACGGAGACCGAGCTGCCAACGCCGAGGGCGGTTTGGGCAAACGCGCCAGCCGAAACCACCGCGAGAGCGGCGACGGCGGCGAAGCGGGCCAGAGAATGATTGCTCACGAGTCCATTCTAGAGGAGTTCGAGCTATAAATTCGCCGAAAGTGTCTATTTCAGGGAGTTATGCGGGGAGGAAGGCGGCAAAACCCAGCAATTATTCCTGGGGACTTGCCGCCTGAGGGCGCCCTTAGAGCGCCTTCTCGACGGTTTCCTGCACGCGCAGGGTGATGTGGTCGCGCTTGGCCAGCTCGCGCAGGAACGAGCCGCCCGACATGGCGTTCTCATAGCGCACCGCGCCTTTGCTCACTCCGCCCTGGGTGACCTCCTGCGCGATGATCGCCATGGAAAAGCCGGTGAGCCTCTCCATGCTGGTAAAGCCGGTGGCCTCGTCTTCGCGGTCAAATAGGTCGATCTGGATGCGGGTTGGCCGGCCGTTCTTTGTGCCAACTCCCACCGCGCGCACGGCGCAGAGGTCGCGGTCCACAAAAGCCGCAAGCTTCGGGCCAAAAACGGCGTTGAAGACGTCCTTGGGCCGAATTTTTGTCCCCTTCACATCAATCTCGTCTTCGCTCCAAAGACCGAAGTCCTTATAGATTCGCATCAGCTGGCAGTGGCCGGGATAGCGGATGGTCTTGTACTCATAGGTCTTGACGCGGTCGGCAAAGGTCCAAGGCGCGGTGCTTGTGCCGCCGCTGGTGGTAAAGGCCTCCATCGTGCCCAGCTCGTCGATTTCAAGCGTCTCCAGCTCGTCAAGCGTGTCAACCTTCACCACTTGGCCGTCGCGCACGATCACGGCTTCGTAGTCGTATTCGGTCACCAGGCCTTCGCAGTTGAAGGTGAGCTTATAGTTCAAGGGCGGCACGGGATTCTTGGGGAGAACGCCGCAGTAAAGGCGCACGCTTTCGCACTCGTCCAGGCCCTCCATCACCGCGAGGCCCAGCGAGTTCACGAGGCCAGGGGCGAGCCCCGTGTCGGGCACCAAGGTGACTCCCGCCTCCTTTGCCTGCTCGTCCAAAGACAGAGTTTTGAGCGTGATGTCGGTGTTGCCGCCCAGGTCCACCATATCGGTGATGGTCTCGACGGCCACTTCCGCGATGTGCGGGTGCATCCAATAGGGGACGCAGGAGAGCACAGTGTCGACATTGGCCAGGAACCGGCCCAAGGCGGCTTTGTCCAGGGCGTCCACTTGGTGCGGCTGACAGATGGCGCGGCCGACCAGGTGGTTCACGCGCTCGCTCGCCTTCATGGCCTGCTCCAGCGAGGCATCGCCCATGTGAATCACTTCGGGGTCGGCGAATTTGGCCAGGTCATAGGCAGCGGCCGTGCCCTGCATTCCCGAGCCCAAAACGGCAAATGTGTTCTTCATCCTCTCATCTCCATTGATGCCGCCGGTCCCAGATCGGGGGCTGGCTTCAGATCGATCAAAGAATACCGCTGGACCCGGCGGACTCCCTGTTGCCCAGCCCAGGCATGCGGATCCGTGCTATCCTATTCGCCGCGTGGGAGGCTCTTGACTTGTCAAGCGCCGCCAACCACAGAGGCGCACATGCCCAAATCAAAAGCTAAACCCAACAAGCGGTCTGCCCGCTTTTCCGAGATTGAGAAGCAGGTGGATGCTGAGAAGCTCCACACCGTCGAAGAGGCCATCGCCCTTCTGAAATCCACCGCCAAGGCGAAGTTCGTCGAGAGCATCGATCTGGCCATCCGCCTGGGCGTTGACCCCCGCAAGGGCGACCAGAACGTGCGCGGCGTCACCAGCCTGCCTCACGGCACCGGACGCACCCGCGTCGTGGCTGTTTTGGCCAAGGGCGAGAACGCTGCCGCCGCCGAAGCCGCCGGAGCCGACTTTGTGGGCGACGAAGACCTCATTAAGCGCATTCAGGAAGGCGACAAGACCCTGAAGTTCGACGTGATGCTGGCCGCCACCGACATGGCCCCGCAGATCGGCAAAATTGGCCGCTTCCTGGGCGCCCGCACCCCCAACAAGCGCAACGGCACCGTGACCGATGACATCGGCCAGACCGTCACCGAAATCAAGAAGGCCGCCCGCGTTGAGTATCGCCTCGACAAGGCCGCCATCGTTCACATGCAGGTGGGCAAGGTGAACTTCACCGACGAGCAGATCCGCGAGAACATCCTCGCCGCTCTCGACGCCGTGGTCAAAGCCAAGCCCTCCACCGCCAAGGGCCGCTACCTTCAGAGCATCACCGTGAGCACCACCATGGGCCCGGGAATCCGCCTGGACAACCTCGCGCTCTCCAAGGCCGGCGCCACCACCGCCTAAGGCGAAAGAAGAGAATGGAGAAGCCCCTGGCTCAATCGAGCCGGGGGCTTTTTCGTGGGTTCAGGCCTTCTCTTCGCGCTGAACAAAGAGCGCCACAGTTTCACGGAAGGTTTCGTCGTTCGCAAAGACCTGCTGGTAGGCCATGTCGATGACCGTGAAGATGTTCAGCAGTGTCTTGAGCCGCTCTGATCCCGGCTCGGTCTCGGGCATCGCGTCGAGGCATTCCTTGATGGCCTCCACCGTGGGGTCAATTTCGCGCCGTTTTCGCTCGCGAATGACCCGGGCAAACACCTGATGGACATCGTCGATGGAGGCGTAGAGGTCCTTCCTCTCGCCTGGGTGGCGCACTCGGCGGATGATGCCCCAGTCCATCAGCTCGCGCAGATTCATGCTGGCGTTGCCTCGGCTGATCTGGAGCCGCTCGATGATTTCGTCCACCGTGAACTGCCGCCCGGTGATGAGCAGGAGGGCGTGAATCTGCGCCATGGTCCGATTGATGCCCCAACTGGAGCTCATCCGGCCCCATTCCAAGATGAAGAGGTCTTCAACCTTCCGGGAGGCTTCGAGGTCGGCCATTCCGCCGCCTAGGCTAGGCCTGGGATGCCTCTTCGGCCTGCGTTCGGTTGCGGTCAATGAAGGACCGCCAGTTTTCCGGCACGTCGGTGTCGACAAAAATCGCCGAAACCGGGCACTCCGGCTCGCAGAGTCCGCAGTCGATGCACTCGTCAGGGTGGATCACCACCATGTCGCCAGCATCATAGATGCAGTCCACCGGGCAGACGGTCATGCAGGACTTGTCCTTGACTCCGATGCAGGGTTCTGTGACAACGTAAGGCATTTTCGGCTGGGCTCAGTGTGACATGTTCGGCAGAATCACGCCGACTCTGGAACGCGGATCCACTCCAAAAGGGCGTCAACGTCCGCGAGATCTGGGTCTTCGGTGCGATAGGCCGGGTGGAGGAAGCTGGAGGCGTGGATGAGCAGGGCAGCCGCCGAGCCCGCGCCCAGGGAGCCAGAGCTGGCTCCGCAGCGCTCCAGGACTTTTTGGATGGGGCGCAGCACGCTGAACTCCATCTGGGTGGCCATAGCGGACTGCGCTTCGGGGTCCTTCAGCAGGCGCAGGTCGCGCTTAAGCTGAAGGAGATCCATCTCAGGGTCCACCACAAGCGCTCTCAGGGCCTGCCGGAGCCCCTCGCGCGGCTCGGATGCCTTGGCCGCAGACTGGAGGCGCTCGTTGAGCTTGTCCAGCGCCTGAGCGGCCCAAGAGGTGTAAAGGCCCTCCTTGTCTTTGAAGTGGTGATAGAGGCTGGGCGCCTTCAAGCCGCTCTCCGCGAGAATCTCGGCGACGCTCACTTCGTCATAGCCGCCATGCGCGAAGAGCTTGGCGGCCGCGTCGAGCAGCCGAGTGCGCCCGTCGGTGCGGCGGATGGGAGCGGGGGATGAAGCCACATTTCTCTAACGACGCGACAACTGGGCCCGTCCCGTTTGGCCTGTCAATAATGGGGCTCCCGCCCCTTTCTGGGCCATGCAGCGCACATTTGCGCCGATTCAGACCAAAATAAAGAACATGGAGCAACTGACTGCCCAGGCAGGCAATGAGGCCGCGCCGATCCAACTCACCGAGCGGGCCGTGACTGAACTGCGCGAGCTGATGGTCTCGCAGGGCAAAGCGGATTCGGCCCTGCGTGTTTGGGTGGCCGGAGGCGGCTGCTCTGGCCTCAGCTACGGCATGGCTCTGGACGACGCCCAGCCCGAAGAGGGCGACAACGTGCTGACGCAGGACGGCGTGAAGGTCTTCATCGACGGCCTCAGCCTGAGCTACATGACCGGCGCCGTGGTTGACTATGTCGACGACATGATGGGCGGCGGATTTAAGATTGAAAATCCGAACGCCGTGAGCGGCTGCGGATGCGGATCGAGCTTCAGCACCGAAGAAGGCCAGGGCGGCGGCGGCGGCTGCGGCTCCTGCGGCTGCAAGTAATCGGGCAGCTCAAACGAACTCAGCCCCGCCCTGCGCAATGCAGGGCGGGGCTGTTGTGCTTTTCCAGCGCCAGACTTTAGCTGGCGAGCTGGTCGGCCTGCCGGCGGAAGGTTTCGTGCACAAACCGGCCCCAGGAGCTCTTTTCGCCTGCGGAGTCCGGGGTCACGCGAAAGCCCGTGGCAAAGAGGTCGGTGCCTTCGATGCGGCGAGAATAGACCGCGACGGCCGTCACCTTCATCGGCTCTTCGCCCAGCCGACCCACCTGAATGAGGGTGCGGAAGCCTGAGGGGATATGCGCTCGGCAGCGCAGCTGAAGGCCGCCGATGCTCACATCCGAAACAATCGATCGCAGCACGCCATCGCCTTCGGGGGTGAGGATCAGAGCATATTCCAAGAGGTCGAGCCTCTCCTGAGTGCGTCTGTCTTGCGGGTTGGAAATCATGGCGTCCGGCTCCAAGTGCGGGCTCTTCAATCGTCGGGCGCTTGGGGTCAGTTCTTCAGGCTGCTTCATGCTGATTTTCCTCTTCATGGGCGGGACGGATGGCTCCCGAGCGCACACATCGGCGCAGGGCATTCACCACCGAAAAGTCAAGCTTGCCTTCACCGGCTTCCCGCTCGATGATGCGCATGGCCTCTTCCAGTGGAATCGCCTGACGATAGGATCGCTTGGTGGTGATGGCGTCAAAAATGTCGGCCACGGCGGCGATGCGGGCCAGATAGGGAATGTCCTCGCCCACCAGTCCGTCTGGATAGCCCGTTCCGTCGAGCTTTTCGTGGTGCCACCGCACAATGGGCAGGCAGGGCGCCGAAAGCGGCGTCTTGCCGATGATCTCGGCGCCCACGGCGGGGTGGGTCTTGATGACCTCAAACTCTTCGGGCGTCAGCCGCCCCGGGTTGGTGAGAATGGCGTCGGGAATGCCGATCTTGCCGACGTCGTGCACCAGCATGCCGACTTCGAGCAGCTTCAGCTCATAGGCGGCCAGCCCCAGCTCGGCGCCGAGCTTCACCGCAAAATCGCTCACCCGCTGGGAGTGGCCCGCCGTGTAGGGGTCCTTGGCCTCGACAGCCTTCACGAGGCTCAAAACGATGGCCTCCATGCTCTCCTCCAGCTCGACCAGCGCCTTTTCGAGCATCGCATTCTTGCTGTCAAGCTCTTGGGTTTTCAAGACGGCCGTCTCCAGCGCGTTCTTTTCATTCGTCAGGTCAATTGCAAAGCCCAGCACCGCTTTGGAGCCGGCCTCAAAAGGCGAAAGGTGGAACTGCAGCATCCGTTGCCCGCCGCGGTCATTCAGCGCGCGGCAGACCAAAGGCTCGCGTGTCAACCCCTTGGAGGTGTCCTGAATGGCTGTCTTGAGCTCAGCCAGGTCGGTGGCTCGAATCGAAAGGTCCAGCGCATTCGAAAGCTCATCTGCCCCGATGCCCAGGCATGCGCTGAAGACGCCATTGGCGGCCTGCACTTCGTCGGCCTCCCAAATAAAGATTCCGACCGGGGCGTTGCTCATCAGCCGGCTCGACGAACTGGCGGCGGCCGACGTCTTCGCCTTTCTGGTCAGGCGAAATGCGGCCAATCCGGAAATCAGAATGCTGAAGCAGGCAGCCGCGCCGGCTTTGAGCAGTGCGTCCTCGACAACTTGCTCGTGTCGAAGAACCGCTTCGTAAGCGTCCTGCGAGCTTTGCAGGTTGATCTCGATAGCGCGGGCTGATTCGTTCAGCAGGTCCCGCTGGGTCAATTCGGAAACGGCCCCGCGGCTGGCCTGCATGGAAGCCTGCATCGCGGACCGGGTCAGCGCGGTGTCGTTCAGCAGCCGAGTCTCTTCGACGATCTTGGCGGCTTCGCTGGGATCTTCATAGAGCCGACCGGCCCGATTTCGAATCTGTTGAAGGGGCGCAAGGGCGCGAATGTGCTTGGTCAGCGTTGATTGGGCACTGTGGAGAGAGTACAGCCCGACCGCTCCATCAGCCAGCGCCAGCAGCACAAGGCTGGGCGCGGCCACAACGGCCAAACCCACCCAAATGGGGCGCCGTTTCAAGAAGTTGGGAAGGAGCTGATTCATGTCGAATGACTCTTCTATGTAAGAATCGGTTTCCTTCGGGTGTTTTCTCAGAGAGCAGGCACAGAAAAGCCCCAAACTTCTGTGAGAAGTATGGGGCTTTCGTGAATCGCGGCTGAATTGGAATCAGGCGCCGCGCTCGACCAGCACGTGGCCGGTCTTCGGGTCGAACTTGACGTTCAGGTTCAGAGCGTCGGAGAGGAAGCTCATCGGCACCATGACGCGGCTGCTTTCGATGAAAGGCGCCATTTCCAGCTCGACTTCGTGTCCATCAACGCGCGCTCCCACATTGCCCACCTGCATCCACACCGATCGGCCCATGCCTTCGGCGGCGATTTCCTTGGTCTGGTGGCCCCAGCGCACCTTGCCGCCGCCATGCTCAAAGAGGTGGCGGAAGGGGGTGACCGGCACGCCCTGCTCCACTCGGGGCTGGACGTCGAATTTGACCGGGGAGCCATCCATCACCACATTGAAGGCGCCGACTCCGGGGAGCCGCTTGCCTGCGGTGATGACAATGAGAGCCATCGGAGGAGCCGTAGTCGGCCCAACGTTGATCGGGATCGCCGGAGCGTCGATGCGCGCCGCCATCAGCTCTTCGCTGGCCTGGGTGAACCGGTGCGCAGCGCCTGCCGGAGCGGGAGGGAGGAGGTCCTGAGTTCCAG